>JBGSTI010000422.1:0-3889 GCA_041736605.1 Sphingomonadaceae bacterium | reverse complement strand
AAACTGCGTGCATTGCAAGACCTGCGACATCAAAGACCCGACACAGAACATCAATTGGGTAACGCCCGAGGGTGGCGGTGGCCCCAATTATCCCAATATGTGAGGATCGGGCTGTAACTGTCTGGACTGAAACGGCCTTTGCCAAGATCAATCTGGCGCTGCATGTGCGGCGGCGGCGCGATGATGGCTATCATGAGCTGGAAACCTTGTTCGCCTTTGTCGATCAGGGTGATGGGCTGTCCATTGCCTTGTCCGATGATGGCCGGGACAATCTGACCATAAAAGGCCGTTTTGGCGGTGGGCTGGATGCTGGGCCGGATAATCTAGTGCTGCGCGCCCTGGCCTTTGCGCGGACATTGGACGGTCCGGAGATCCCGCCGCTGGCCGTGTATCTGGACAAGAATTTGCCAGTCGCGTCCGGCGTTGGCGGCGGTTCGGCAGACGCAGCGGCGCTGCTGCGGATCGTGCACAGCCAGTGGCGATGCGACTGGGCACTGGATGCGCTGGCCAGCGCCAGCATGGTTCTGGGCGCAGATGTTCCGGCCTGCGTGATGAGCCAGACCTGCCGGGGCACGGGCATTGGTGAGAAGCTGGCTTTGTTGCCGGGCAATGATCTGGACGGCGCGCCGGTGCTGTTGGTCAATTCCGGGATTGCGGTGCCCACCGGGCCAGTTTTCCGCGCATGGGATGGTTTGGATCGTGGCGCGCTGGCCGATCAGGGGCCGTTGTCCGTTATCATGCATAATGGCAGGAATGATCTGCAACATCCTGCTTTATCGCTATTTTCTGACATTCAGATCATGCTAGATGCGCTGTCAGCAACACAGCCGATCTTGGCGCGTATGTCTGGCTCTGGTGCCACCTGTTTTGCGATATATGAGACTTTGGCCGCGCGCGACACGGCGGCTTCTATCATCGCCGATGCCCATCCGGACTGGTGGCAAATCGCAGGAACATTGCGCGGATGAGCGCCTATGCGGTTCTGGGCTGGCCGCGTCAGGGCGGCGTGTTGATCATTGCCGATCATGCCAGCAATCATGTGCCCGATGGCATTGATCTTGGCATAGATCCGGCCTTGCTGAATGATCATATTGCGGTGGATATAGGCGTTGCCAATGTCGCCCGGCATCTTGTTGAAACACAAGATTTTATGGTGTTTCTGGCCTGCCAATCGCGGCTGGTCGTTGATTGCAATCGCGCCGTCGATGATCCTGCTGTCATCCCGGCGAGCAGCGATGGAATTATCATACCGGGCAATGCCTTGAACCAGGCCGAACGGACTGACCGGCTAGAGCGTTTCCATAGACCCTATCATGATGCGCTGGCGCAATTGCTGGTGGATCATCGCCCCGGCCTGATCCTGTCTCTGCATAGCTTTACGCCGTCGCTGTCCAGCCGCCCCAAGGAACAACGACCGTGGCAGATCGGCATACTGTATAATCATTATGAGGCGGCCTCTCAGGCGATGATTGGCCAGCTCGAATCAGCCGGTCTGATCGTTGGCGACCAGATGCCCTATTCGGGCAAGCAGTTGAATTACACCATGGATCGCCATGCTGAGTCGGGTTCAATCCCCTATGTCGGGATCGAAATCCGGCAGGATCAAGTCACCACTGAAACCGGGTGCACAAAATTTGCGCAAATTATCGGAAACGCAGCGCAAAGCGTGGCAGAAGGGCTTGCCAGCGGGGCAATCGCGCTTCCATAAGCCCGCCAAACCGGGGTGACCATGCTCCGGGCCAACGGTGTTGCAGGAAATTGCCATGAGCCATCAATTCGATAAGTCTAAACTGCCCAGCCGCCATGTGTCGGTGGGGCCAGAGCGCGCGCCGCATCGTAGCTATTATTACGCGATGGGCATGACCGAGGAAGAAATTAACCGCCCGTTCGTGGGCGTAGCCTCGGCGGGCAATGACTCGGCGCCGTGCAACACCTTGCTGGACATGCAGGCCGATATCTGTCGCGAAGGCGTGGTTCAGGGCGGCGGCACCCCGCGCCGGTTCAACACCATCACCGTAACCGATGGCATCGCCATGGGCCATCAGGGCATGAAAAGCTCGCTGGTCAGTCGCGAAGTCATTGCCGATTCGGTCGAACTGTCGGTGCGCGGCCATTGTTATGATGCGCTGGTCACCTTTGCCGGATGCGACAAATCGCTGCCGGGCATGATGATGGCGATGCTGCGCCTCAATGTGCCGTCGATCTTTGTCTATGGCGGATCGATTCTGCCGGGCCGCTATCAGGATCGCGACGTGACTGTGGTCGATGTATTTGAAGCGGTGGGCCAGTTCGGCGCTGGCAATTGCCCGCTGAAAGACCTGACCGCGCTGGAAAAAGTCGCCTGTCCCGGCCATGGTGCATGCGGTGGCCAATATACGGCCAACACCATGGCCTGTGTTGGCGAGGCGATTGGTTTATCTTTGCCAAACAGCAATATGGCGCCTGCTCCTTATAAAAGCCGTGAAGAAGTGGCGATTGCTGCCGGTCGTCAGGTGATGGAATTGCTGGCGCGCAATATCAGGCCGCGTGACATCTGCACCCGCGAAGCCTTTGAAAACGCAGCGCGCGTTGTTGCGGCCACCGGCGGTTCAACCAATGGCGCGTTGCATCTGCCCGCGATGGCAAATGAATGCGGCATTGATTTCGACCTGTTTGATGTCGCCGAAATCTTCAAGACGACGCCCTATATTGCCGATCTGAAACCCGGCGGCAAATATGTGGCCAAGGACATGTATGATGCTGGCGGCGTCTATATGCTGATGAAAACGCTGATGGATCAGGGGTTGATGCATGGCGACTGCTTGACCGTGACTGGCAAGACCTTGGGTGAAAATATCGAGGAAATCACCTGGAATCCCGATCAAAAGGTGATTTACGACGCCAAGACCCCGATCACGCCGACGGGCGGTGTCGTTGGCTTGCGCGGCACGCTGGCCCCTGAAGGTGCGATTGTGAAGGTGGCGGGCATGGCGCGTCTGAAATTCGAAGGGCCGGCACAGGTTTTCGAATGCGAAGAAGAGGCCTTTGCCGCCGTTGAAGCCAGCGCGATCAAGGAAGGCAGCGTCGTCGTCATCCGCAATGAAGGGCCAAAGGGCGGCCCCGGCATGCGCGAAATGCTGTCCACCACCGCTGCGCTTTATGGCCAGGGCATGGGCGAGAAAGTGGCCCTGATCACCGATGGCCGGTTCTCTGGCGCAACGCGCGGCTTTTGCATCGGCCATGTCGGCCCCGAAGCCGCCGATTGTGGCCCCATCGCATTGGTTGAGGATGGCGATATCATCAGCATCAACGCCGAAGCCGGTACCATTGATCTGTTGGTCGATGACGCGGTGCTCGCCGAACGTCGTAAAGCCTGGACGCCGAAAGTGAACGATTATGGGGCAGGTGCTTTGTGGCGCTATGCACGCAATGTCGGACCGGCCTATAAGGGCGCTGTCACCCATCCGGGTGCGCAGGGGGAACGTCATGTCTATGCGGATATCTGATTCGGTTGGGGTTGCACTTCTGGGGCTGGTCATGCTGGCTGGCTGTTCGGAAAAGCCGCCGCAATCTGCCGAGGAACAGGCCGCCGCCGATGGCGCGGAACAGATTGCCTGCGCTCTGAAAGGGCAAAGCGATTTTGCCAGCACGTGCGGCATAGAGCGCGTAACCAGCGCCGATGGCACGGTGATTGTCGTGCGCCATCCCGATGGCGGTTTCCGCCGGTTCAATCTGGTGACCGATGGTCGCGGATTGGTGGCTGCCGATGGATCGGAAGAAGCGATCATTTCGATTGCCACCAAGGGCCGGATCGACGTGACCGTGGGTGAGGATCGTTATCGTTTCCCCGCGACGTTGAAACCGGGCATGGCTAAGGCAGCCGCTGCGCCAGAGGCCGTGGCAGAGCCTG
>JBGSTI010000391.1:0-2528 GCA_041736605.1 Sphingomonadaceae bacterium | reverse complement strand
GCGCCAAGGCTGGATTGCGTGAGCGTGGCAGACGGCGACAAAGCGAGAGGTGAGGCCATGAGTGCACACCTAGACAAAATTCGACACGAGGCAAGCATCGGCCCGACACACCAGTTTGCAAATGGCCCGATGGCGGCATAGTCTACGCCATAGCGATGCCCGCTGGAGTGGGAAGTCTGGGCTGGCATCGCGCGGGAGAGACTATGGGACGCGCGCCAACCGGCCGGCCAACAAGCTTTGATATCGCCTATCGGGCGGGCGTATCCCAGCCTACCGTCAGCCGTGCGCTGCGCGGAGACCGTTCTGTGAGCGAGGCGACGCGCAACCGCATCATCGAAATTGCAACCGAGCTGAAATACACGGTCGACAAGAACGCCTCATCGCTCCGTTCGCAACGCTCCAACACCATTGCTCTGCTGTTTTTCGAGGATCAGACCTCGGATGACAGCAATATCAATCCGTTTTTTCTGGCGATGCTGGGCTCAATCACTCGCGCCTGCGCCAATCGCGGGCTTGATCTGTTGATCTCGTTTCAGCGGATGGAGGACAATTGGCACGCGCGCTATCAAATGTCGCACCGCGCCGATGGCCTGATCCTGCTGGGCTATGGCGATTATTCTTTATACGCCTCTCAGCTCGATAAATTGACTGAGCAGGGCACCCATTATGCCCGCTGGGGATCGGTTTATGGCGACGATAGCGGCGCGACGATCGGATCAGACAATCTGGCTGCGGGGCGGCAGGTGGGTGACCATCTGATCGCATGCGGATGCCGGAAAATTGCCTTTATCGGTGATGCCAGTGCCAGCTATCCCGAATTTGCCCGCCGTTATGAAGGCCTGTGTCTGGCCATGCGCGAGGCCGGCGTGGAACCTGATCCGGCCTTGCAGCATGATGCCCTGACCAACGAGGAAGAGGGCTATCGCGCCGTGATGGACCTGTTGGCCGCAGGCAAGAATTTCGACGCGATTTTTGCGGCCAGCGATCTGATCGCCATTGGCGCGATGCGCGCGCTCAACGAGGCAGGCAAGGCAATTCCGCAAGATGTCGCCATTGTCGGCTTTGACAATATCCCCGCCGCCAGCCTGACCAGCCCGCCGCTGACCACGATCATGCAGGATTATAAGGGCGCGGGCGAAGGTTTGGTGGAAACCGTGCTGGCCCAGATCGATGGCCGCCAGCCTTTGGTCTCACGCTTGCAGACAAAACTGATCGTGCGCGGCAGCACGATGCGGGGTTAAGGCAGGAAGCATCCCCCCTGCAATCGTTTGGCACATTCGTATACGTATTGCAGACGGCCCTGTATTCGTGTCAGCCATCCCAATCACGCCAAGGCGGCAAAGTTCGTCGGCACAATGGGAAAGGATGGCACGCCATGCAAAAGCCGCGTCAGGGCTTTATGGGCCTGTGGAATATCAATATTGGCTATTTCGGCATTCAGCTGGGCTTTGCCTTGCAGAACGCCAATATGAGCCGGATTTTCCAGACGCTGGGTGCCAGCATGGAGGAACTGCCCGCTTTGTGGATTGCCGCGCCGCTGACCGGCCTGATCGTTCAGCCGATTATCGGCCATCTGTCTGACAAGACATGGAACCGCTTTGGCCGCCGCCGCCCCTATTTCCTCACCGGCGCGCTGTTCGCCGCCATTGCGCTGTTCGCCATGCCGCTCAGCCCGACTTTTGCCGCCCCGTTATTCTTTGCCGCCGCCTTGCTGTGGGTGCTGGACGCCAGCCTGAATATTGCGATGGAGCCATTTCGCGCCTTTGTTGGCGATATGCTGTCCAAGGAGCAACTGGCCGCTGGCTATGCCGCGCAGACCGCGTTTATTGGCGCAGGCGCGGTGGCGGGTTCGATTTTCCCCTTCCTGCTCGATCATCTGGGCGTCAGCAATGTCGCTGCCGAAGGCGCGATACCCGCCACAGTGATGTGGAGTTTCTGGGTCGGCGGCGCAGTGCTGCTCGCCACCGTTACCTGGACGGTGCTGACCACACGCGAATATAGCCCTGAAGAGCAAGCGGCCTTTGGCGAAAATGATGCGTTTGAAACTGCCGCTGACGGCAGCGATCTGGCTGGTAAATCGCTATTGCCCAGTGGCCTGTGGCTGGCGCTGGGCGTCGTGGTGACGATCATCGTCAATGCTATGGGC
Source organism: Sphingomonadaceae bacterium (assembly GCA_041736605.1). Classification (GTDB taxonomy): domain Bacteria; phylum Pseudomonadota; class Alphaproteobacteria; order Sphingomonadales; family Sphingomonadaceae; genus JBGSTI01. The sequence continues at coordinate 382 of JBGSTI010000391.1, read as the reverse complement.
CTTGGCAAGGAAGTGTTCCTGCTGGGCGCTCTCATTGGCATTTACGGTGTACTCAGCGCCATAGCGATCCTGATGGCGCGGCGCGGGCACAGCACCAATATGCTGGCCAGCATTGTCGGCGATTTTTCCGGCATGCCGGTTATCATGAAGCGGCTGGCTGTCGCGCAGTTTTTCACCTGGTCGGCCCTGTTCATCATGTGGATCAACACCACGCCGGTCGTCACCCAATATGTGTTCGGCAGCAGCGATCCGGCCAGCGCCGCCTATAATGACGGGGCGAACTGGGTGAATGTGCTGTTCACGGTCTATAATGGTGTCGCGGCCATTGCCGCACTCACCCTGTTGCCGTTCCTCAGCCGGTTGATGGGGCCTGCCAAAACCC
>JBGSTI010000390.1:0-2269 GCA_041736605.1 Sphingomonadaceae bacterium | reverse complement strand
CCGAAATGATGCAGCAAATTGGCATGGGTGCGGCCAATGCGCATCGCCACGGCTTTCAGCGTCACCGATTGTGGCCCTGCCTCAATCAACAGATCGCGCGCCGCATGCAGCGCGGCGGAACGGCTTTCTTCCGGGGTGAGGCGCTTTCTAACTATTGACATCAGTGTAAGTAACGCTATTTATCCAGCAACGAAAAGTTGATCATGCCTGCCCTTGAGGAGAATCATCATGGCCGTTGCTGCCCCCCTGAATCCCGATACCGCAGCCCTTTTGGGCCGCGATCACCGTCATGAAACCGTAACGGCAACCCATAACGGCAACGTGCTGGAGCGCAAGCCCGGTGGCAATGATGTCCCCGGCAGTGAGACTCCGGCCGACCTGAACATCATCGTGCGCGACCGCCGGTTTGGCCGCAACGAGGTCAAGGGCCGCTGGTGGCTGGATCAGGATCCGGTGGCGACAGCGTTCTATAACGCCCTGTCGGTCACCTTTCCCAAAGGCGAGGCGTTTTTCATCGAAAGCGTCAAAGCCTTTCGAGACGGCGCATCGCCGCGTCTGGCCGAGGAAATCCGCGCGTTCGTAAAGCAGGAAATCAACCACACGCGCGAGCATGTGGCGTTTAACCGCGCCGTGGTCGATGCAGGCTATGATGTCAGCCGTCTGGAAAAGCGGGTGGATGAAGTGCTGGATTTCGTACGCAGCCGTCCGGCGATCATCAATCTGGCCGCCACCATGGCGCTGGAACATTATACCGCAATCATCGCGCAAGAGGCACTGAAAAATCCGCGCCATTTTGCCGGGGCCGAACAGGAATCGGGCGATCTGTGGCGCTGGCACGCGATTGAAGAAATCGAGCATAAGGGCGTCGCCTATGACACCTATTTGCACGCCACGCGCGATTGGAGCGCATTCAAACGCTGGCGTCTGCGCAGCATCATGATGCTGTTGGTGACGATCAACTTTACCCGTCACCGCACCGCCGGGATGCTTGATCTGATGGCGCAGGATGGCCTGTCTGGCCCGAAAGCGTGGTGGCGTCTGGCCAAATATGCCTTTGGCCGCCCCGGCATGGTCCGCCGCATCATTCTGCCTTGGGCCGTCTATTTCAAGCCGGGCTTTCACCCCTGGGATCATGATGACCGCAACCTGATTGCGCTGAATGAAAGCGCCTATCGCGATGCGGTGATGCCAAAATCCTAAGGGCTGGGCGCGCCGGACAAAGGGCGGTATGGGATGGGCATGAGCCTGCTCCACACCGCCTATCGCGTCGCCCAGACGCTGCGCCTGATCTATTGGCGGGTGTTTCAGCCCAAGGTTTATGGTGCAAAAACCGTGGTGATCGATGATCAGCGCCGGGTGCTGCTGATCCGGCATAGCTATTCCAAACAGCATCTGTTCATGCTGCCCGGCGGCGGCGTGGGGCGCGACGAAGACCCAGCCTTGGCGGCTGCACGCGAGGTGCGCGAGGAAACGGGGATCATCGTCACCGATTTGCGGCTGCATGGCACGTTTCTGGATACGGCCAAGGGCGCGCAAAACCATATCAGCATCTTTGCCGCCAGCAGCGCAGGCGGCGACCCGCGCGTTGACGGGCGCGAGATATTGGAAGCCGCATGGTTCCCGGTGGATGATCTGCCCGCCAATGTGTCGTCGGCATCGCGAGCGCGGATTGTGGAAGTGCGCGATGGTTTGCCGCCTGCGGAGACATGGTTGCCCTGAAATGAATGTACCCCGCTTCAATCCAGCGGCAATTCCGCCTGCCCCTGCGCGCTCTCTGCCTCATGCGCAAAGCCGCTTAACGTAACCCCGATCAGGCGCACGCCCTGTTCCACCGGCAGCAAGGCATCCAGCAACCCCCGCGCCACTTGGCCCAGCGTGTCACGATCCGCCACGGGCCGGGCCAGGCTTTGCGCGCGCGTGATCTGACGAAAATCGGCGAATTTGATTTTCAGCGTCACCGTGCGCCCCTCGGCTCCCGCCTTTTCGATGCGGTCCCATACGATACCCACCACCCGGTCAAGCGCCGCGTGGAGCGCGTCGCCATCGGAAATATCGCTATCAAATGTCCGCTCTCCGCCCAACGACTTGCGCGCCCGATTGGGCGAGACTGGGCGTTCATCGACACCGCGCGCCAGGCCATAAAGCCGATCCCCCCAACTGCCAAAATGCTGGGTCAGCCATTCAGCGCTTTTGGTTTTCAAATCTGCGCCCGTGTGAATGCCCAGCGCCGCCATGCGCTCGGCGGTGCGCGGGCCGACGCCGTGAAAGC
>JBGSTI010000380.1:0-2029 GCA_041736605.1 Sphingomonadaceae bacterium | reverse complement strand
AACGTCAGGTGGCACAGGCCACCAAGATGCAGGCGGTTGGCCAGTTGGCGGGCGGTGTCGCGCATGATTTCAACAATGTGCTGACCGCGATCATCGGCACATGCGATCTGATGCTGCTGCGCCACGGTCCCGGCGATAGCGATTATGACGATATTCAGCAGATCCGCTCAAACTCGAACCGCGCGGCCAGCCTGACCCGGCAATTGCTGGCCTTTTCGCGCCAGCAGACCTTGCGCCCGCAAGTGCTGCAATTGCCCGATGTGATCGCCGAAGTGTCGAATCTGCTCAAGCGGTTGCGGGGCGAAAAGATCATTCTGGATATCAGCCATGATCGCGGCCTTGGCCCGGTGCGCGCCGATCCGATGCAGTTGGAGCAGGTGATCGTCAATCTGGCGGTCAATGCCCGCGATGCCATGGCCGGACGCGGCGATGGATCGGGCACGCTCAAAATGATGACGCGCAAAGTCACCGCCGCCGATGTGCGCGCGATGAAGGCCGCGATCCTGCCGCCCGCCGATTATTCCGCGCTGATTGTCGAGGATAGCGGCACCGGCATTCCGCCCGAAATTATTGGCAAGATTTTCGAACCGTTCTTTACCACCAAGGATGTGGGCAAGGGTACTGGCCTTGGCCTTTCGACCGTCTATGGCATCGTCAAGCAATCGGGCGGCTATATTTTCGCGGATTCTGAAGCCGGGCAGGGGACGCGCTTCACCATCTATCTGCCGGTGCATGATGTTGCCTCCGATCCAGCGCCTGCGCCTGCCGCCATGGCGATCAAGGCCGCCAATCCCGGTTGGGGCACGGGGCATATCCTGTTGGTCGAGGATGAGGATATGGTGCGCGCCGTTGCCGAACGCGCGCTGACCCGGCAGGGCTATACCGTCACCACCGCGCGCGATGGCGAGGACGGCTTGACCCGGTTTAACGAGGCGCGCACCGAAAATGCAGCGTTCGATATCGTGATCAGCGATGTGGTGATGCCCAATCTTGATGGGCCATCGATGGTGCGCAAATTGCGCGGGCTTCAGGGCGATCTGCCGGTGCTGTTCATGTCGGGCTATGCCGAGGAGCAATTGCGCAAATCGATCAACCTGCCCGACACACATTTCATTGCCAAACCGTTCTCGGTCGCTGAAATTGGCGAGGCCGTTGCGCGGGTGTTGAGCGCGAAACGGGGCTGATTGCGCCGGAATTTCTGCCGTAAATTCAAGTCTCTTCAATCTTTGTTTGCTCTGCCTTTGTTCCACTCTTGTTCTAAAAGAACAAATGTCGTACAGGTTTGCCATTGCACGATTCGCAAGGCGCATCTAGGGCAGGAGACAGGCAATGGCCGGACAGCTGAAACTCATTCAGGATACCAATGTGAACGCAAACGACAGGCAAAAGGCACTGGACGCGGCTCTCGCCCAGATCGACCGGGCATTCGGCAAGGGGTCGGCGATGAAGCTGGGCTCGAAAGAAGCCATGCAGATCGAAGCGGTGTCGACCGGATCGCTGGGGCTGGACATTGCCCTTGGCATTGGCGGTCTGCCGCGCGGGCGCATCATCGAAATCTATGGTCCAGAAAGCTCGGGCAAAACCACCTTGGCGCTGCACGCGATTGCCGAGGCGCAAAAGCTGGGTGGCACGGCAGCGTTTATCGATGCCGAACATGCGCTTGACCCGGTCTATGCCAAGAAACTGGGCGTCAATATCGATGAGCTGATCGTGTCGCAGCCCGATACGGGTGAGCAGGCGCTGGAAATTACCGATACGTTGGTGCGCTCCAACGCTATTGACGTGTTGGTGGTCGATTCGGTTGCTGCTCTTGTGCCGCGCGCTGAAATCGAGGGCGAAATGGGCGATAGCCATGTCGGCCTGCAAGCCCGTTTGATGAGCCAGGCGCTGCGGAAGCTCACCGGTTCGATCAGCCGTTCGCGCTGCATGGTGATTTTCATCAACCAGGTCCGCATGAAAATTGGTGTGATGTATGGCAATCCTGAAACCACCACGGGCGGTAATGCGCTGAAATTCTATGCCTCGGTGC
>JBGSTI010000379.1:0-5020 GCA_041736605.1 Sphingomonadaceae bacterium | reverse complement strand
TCAATTGCGGGCGGGCCTTCGCCCTCACGCTGCCACAAGGCCATGGCTTCGGCTTGTGGACGCTGAACCACGCGAAAGCCGCCGCCATCCAGCGCATGGCGCAGGCCGGACACGATCATCCCGCGCACCAAAGCCGGATCGCGAAAGCGCACTTCGGTTTTGGCCGGGTGGACATTCACATCGACTTCGCTGGTCGGCACGTCGATGAACAGCGCCAGCACCGGATGCCGATCGCGCGCCAACAGCCCGGCATAGGCGCCGCGCACCGCGCCGATCAGCAGCCGGTCCTTTACCGGGCGACCATTAACGAACAGGAACTGATGATCCGCGACGCCGCGATGATAGGTGGGTAAGCCTGCCACACCGGACAAACGCAGCCCCTCGCGTTCCAGATCGATCATCAGGCTGTTACCCGACAGTTCTCGGCTGGTCAGCAAAGCAACGCGCGCGGCGGGATCATCCATCGGCTGAACCGACAGGCTGCGCCGCCCATCATGCTCCAGCGTGAAACCGATATCGGCACGCGCCATGGCCAGTCGCTTGACTACATCCAGACAGGCGGCATATTCGCTGCGCGCGCTGCGCAGAAACTTGCGGCGGGCGGGCACGCGGGCAAACAGATTGGCGGCGATCACCCGCGTCCCATGCGGCACCGCCGCAGGCCCATCTTCGGTCACCACGCCATTATTAACGCGCAGCCGCCAACCGGTCTGGCCAGGTTCACCATCACGCGGTCGGCTTTCGATTGTAAAATCAGCAACACTGGCGATGGACGGGATCGCCTCGCCGCGAAAACCCAATGTGGTCACCGCGTCAATTGCGTCATCGGGCAGCTTGGACGTCGCGTGCCGCTCCAGCGCCAGGCGCATTTCCTCTGGCCCCATGCCGATACCGTCATCGACCACTTCTATGCCATCAATGCCGCCTGTCGACAGGCGCACCAGAATCTGCGTTGCGCCCGCATCCACGGCGTTTTCGACCAGTTCCTTGAGCGCGCTGGCAGGGCGCTCCACCACCTCTCCGGCGGCAATTCGGTTGATCAGGCTGTCTGGCAATTTGCGGATACGCATGGCCATACTCATAGCCGCAAGGTCGGGCAAGTGCGAGCCAATCCGCGCATGGCGATTTTATGCGCGCAAACGTGCGCCAGTTGCGCCAGACTGTCATAAAATTTTGGCCTTTTGCTATGCTTTCGTTTAAGGCTCGCGCTCTCATTCGACCGCAGCTGCAATAAATAACCTTGCAGTGCGGGAGACTCCCTTTGATTCTGCTTGGATTTTTTGAAGCATGTCTTTCTTTTCACGTCTTTTTCGATTCGGCTCGCAAAATATGGCGATCGACCTCGGCACCGCCAATACGCTGGTTTATGTGCAGGATCGCGGTATCGTATTGAACGAGCCTTCGGTGGTCGCCATCGAAACCATCAATGGCGTGAAGCGGGTCAAGGCCGTTGGCGATGATGCCAAGATGATGATGGGCAAGACCCCCGATTCGATCGAAGCCATTCGCCCCTTACGCGATGGCGTGATCGCCGATATCGAAGTCGCCGAAGAGATGATCAAATATTTCATCCGCAAAGTGCATGGCGGCAAGAAGAACTTTTTCAGCTATCCCGAAATCGTGATCTGCGTGCCCTCGGGCTCGACCTCGGTTGAGCGTCGCGCCATTCGCGATGCGGCGTCAAACGCTGGTGCGAGCCAGGTGTTCCTGATTCTGGAACCCATGGCCGCTGCCATTGGCGCGGACATGCCGGTGACAGAGCCTGTCGGTTCGATGGTCGTCGATATTGGCGGTGGCACCACCGAAGTTGCTGTGTTGAGCTTGCGCGGCTTGGCCTATACCACGTCGGTGCGCGTGGGCGGTGACAAGATGGACGAAGCCATCGTCTCTTATGTGCGCCGTCACCACAATCTGTTGATCGGTGAAGCCACGGCAGAGCGGATCAAGAAAGACTTTGGCGTGGCCGTAGCGCCCGCCGATGGCGTTGGCGCCTCGATCCAGTTGAAGGGTCGCGACCTGGTCAATGGTGTGCCCAAGGAAATCACCATCACCCAAGCGCAGATTGCCGAGGCCTTGTCTGAACCCATTGGCGCCATCGTCGAAGGCGTGCGGATCGCGCTGGAAAATACCGCGCCCGAACTGGCGGCGGATATTGTCGATCAGGGCATTGTGCTGACCGGTGGCGGCGCATTGATCGCCGGGCTGGATGCCCATTTGCGCGAAGAAACTGGCCTGCCGGTCAGCGTTGCCGAAGATCCGCTGTCTTGCGTTGCCATCGGCACGGGCCGGGCGATGGAAGATCCGGTCTATCGCGGCGTTTTGATGACCGCCTGATCCTGGCGGCGAGCGGATAAAGGGAGCGGAAATGGCGCCGCCCAGCAAACGGCGTCCGGGATTTTCCCGCAAGGCGCAATATCAGATTTTCACGGGCTATCTGCTCGCGTTCTTCACTGTGCTGGCTGGCCTTGCATTGGTGGTGATCGCGGCAGCAGACCCGCGTGGATTTGCGGTATTGCGCTCTGGTGCCAATGAAGTGACCGCGCCTGTAGGCCATGGCTTTGCCAGCCTGCGTGTCGGCGTTCACAATATCGGCAAATCGGTCTCCGCCTATTTCTTTGCCGCGTCACAAAATGCCGAATTGCAGGAAGAAGCGAAAAAGAACCGCATCGCACTGATCGAAGCGCGCGCTTTGAAACAAGAGAACAAGCGGCTGAAACGCCTGCTTGGCCTGGTAGAGCAGGATGGCAAGACCGTTGTCGCTGCCCGCCTGATCGGTTCCACATCGGCCAGCACACGCCGCATTGCTATTTTGGGTGCAGGGTCGCGACAGGGCGTTCGCGCAGGCCAGCCCGTGCGCGCCAGCAACGGCCTGATCGGGCGCGTTCTGGATACCAGCCTGAACACATCGCGGGTGCTGCTGATCACCGATCCCGATAATGTCGTTCCTGTACGCCGCGCGCGAGACGGACTGGTTGCCTTTGCTGAGGGGCGATCCGATGGCCTGATCGATATTCGCCTGATCAATATCGGCGTCAATCCGTTCAAGCCCGGCGATGTGATGCTTACCTCTGGATCAGGTGGGCTTTACGCGCCCAATATCCCGGTGGCGATTATTGAACGCAAAACGACAGATGGGGCCGTGGCGCGCATTCTGGCCGATCCTGCCGCAACGGATTTTGTGGTGGTGCAGTCCATCTATCAGCCTGAAATTGCCACACGCATTGAGGCGGAAGACGCCGAAAACGCCAATCTTGATAATGAAAGCGAAGCCGAGGCTGCCAAGCGCGCCAAAGCGGAAACACCGCAATGATCCGGCTGACCAACTGGTGGGACCAGTGGCGCACGGCCCGCAAAACACCGCGCAGCCGGCTGGATCGAGCGCCCAGCAAATTTCGCCTCAATGCCTTTCCCTGGGGGTCGGTGATGCTGGCCAGCATGGCCACATTGCTGCCGGTTATTGCCTCTGCCCCGGTGATGCCGCCTATTGGCTTTATGCTGTTGCTGGCCTGGCACATGCTGCGCCCCGGCACGTGGCCGGTCTGGGCGGGCCTGCCTTTGGGCCTGTTTGACGATCTGTTCAGCGGCCAGCCATTTGGCAGTGCTATGGCGCTGTATTCCCTGGCCTTGTTGTTGCTGGAAGTGGCAGACAAACGATTCATGTGGCGCGATTTCTGGCAAGACTGGATTTTGGCCAGCCTGTTTATCGGCGGATTTCTGTTGGGCGGTCTGGCGATTGCCAATTGGGCGGCGGATAATGCCCATGCAATTGTGCTGTTGCCTCAGTTCATTCTGTCGGTATCGCTCTATCCCGTGATTGTGCGTGTGGTATCCTGGCTGGACCGCAAGCGCCTGTATCGATGATGACGGACCTGTAATCGACCAACATGAAGCGCAATTCCCCCCCCTTGACGTCAGCCGCCCTGGGCATCCGGTTTAGCCGCCGGGCCTTGCTGGTGGGCGGTGCGCAGGGGGCTGTTGGCCTGTTGCTTGCTGGGCGCATGACCTATTTGTCAGTGGCCGAAAACGAACGCTATGAAATGCTGTCGGAAAGCAACCGCGTCAATTTGACCTTGGTGCCGCCCCGCCGGGGCTGGATCGTTGATCGCAATGGCAAGCCGCTGGCCAATAATCGCGCCGATTTCCGCGTCGATATCATTCCCGATCGTGTGGTTGATATCGACTATACGCTCACCGAATTGCGCCGCTTATTGCTGCTTGATCCCAGTGACATTGCCGATATCCGCAAGAAACTGAAGACCGCGGGCGGGTTTCAACCGGTTGAGGTCGCTTCGGGTCTGACCTGGGATCAGTTCGCCGCGATTAGCGTTCGCCTGCCCGATCTGCCCGGCGTCGCGCCGCAGCGTGGCTTTTCGCGTCAATATCCCACAGGCGCGGCGGTGGGCCATCTGCTGGGTTATGTCGGCGCAGCATCAGCAGAAGACTATGAAAAAGAGCGCACACCGTTGCTGGTGACGCCGGGTTTCAAAATCGGCAAGGACGGGCTGGAACGCTATTTCGAGCAGGTCTTGCGCGGCGAACCGGGGGCCAAGCGCGTCGAAGTCAGCGCGCGCGGCAAGATCGTTCGCGAACTCGAAGAGCGCGCTGATACGCCGGGCAAGCCCGTTCACCTGACGATTGACGCCGAATTACAGCATTATGCCGCCCGCCGCATCGGTCCGGAATCAGGGTCAGTGGTCGTGATGGACTGCCAGACCGGCGACATATTGGCCATGGCGTCCATGCCCAGCTTTGATCCCAACAGCTTTTCGGATGGCATTGGCAGTCTGGAATATAAGTGGCTGACGCAAGATGATCATGTGCCGCTGCGCAACAAGACGCTGAAGGGCCTGTATCCGCCCGGCTCGACCGTGAAGCCAATGGTGGCGCTGGCGCTGCTGGAGTCAGGCGTAAAGCCGGAAGAGACCCAGATTTGCACGGGGCGCGCCGATATTGCTGGCGGCAAATTCCACTGCCATGCACGGCGCGGCCATGGCAGTGTGAACATGGCGGCGGCCATCTA
>JBGSTI010000368.1:0-4794 GCA_041736605.1 Sphingomonadaceae bacterium | reverse complement strand
GCTTTCAGCAGCGGCCAGCTGCCCAGCAGCATGATCAACAAGGCGATGATCGACGCGAAAACCAGAAACTGGCTGACATCAAGGATGCCCAGCGGCGGCACCAGTATCAGCAGCATGCCCACCATCAGCATTCGTTGCACCATGTTGCTGGTTTCCGCCAGGCCATAGCTGCGCCGTGCCTGACGCAGTGCCGATACCAACCAGAAGGCCATGGAAATCAGGATCATCGGGGCCATGATCGCGACCATCCGGTCCATCATTTCGTGGCGTTCGCCAATAAAGCCGGGGGCAAAAATCTCGACAATCGTGCCGGGCATTACCATCGCGGCGGCGGTAAAGGCCAAAAGGCCTGCAAATATCGTCAGCGCTTTGCGTCCGCGCAGCACATCAACGGCGGATCGCCCTTCGTCCATCTGCCGCACGATCAGTGGCATGGTGGTCATGTGGATCAGCTTGCCGACCGCATCGGCTATGCCCGCTGTGGTGCGCCGTGCCATGAAAAAGGCATCAAGATGCGCCGATGTGCCAAAACGTGTGGCGAGCAAGGACGACATCAGGAAACTGAACAGGAAATCGCACGCGCGCACCACGAAAACGATCGCGGTGGCGCGCAGCAATGTTTTGCCTGTTCGCGGTTCCTTATGCGGCATGGGCAACCTGTTGGCGGCTGCGGCGCTGGGGGCCGAGCAGGCCGGTATAGGCGCTAATCCGCGTCCATTGCGTGCCCAGAATGTAGTAATGCGTTACCTTGGTTCCGCATTCGCGATAGCCAAAGAAAATCTGGATCAGATACGACGCATCATTGGTCAGATCGACAATGCCGAACTGGCGCGTGATGCCCCGGCTGGCCAGATAGCTCATCGTCTGGCGGCACAGGATCAGACCAATCTGGCTGTTGCGGCAATCGGGATCGACCAGCCAGCAATAATGATAGGCTTCGCCCGGTGGCACCGCATAAAATTCATGCGCCTTGGCATCGCGATGATCGCTGAACGACAGCCAGACGCAGCCGACGACCTTGTCATCCAACAGCATCAGCAGCCCTGTCTTGCCTTGGGCCAGCATCGATTCAAACCCGGTGCGCCGCCAGGCCAGCCAATCGCATAAGGGCGGAATCGGATCATTGCCTTCGACGATGACCATCGAAAGGCCATCGGGCAGGCTGCGCACCGCGGTTACTTTGCGCCAGCCCTCGCGATATTCCACGATCACGCTTTGGGTGATGCGAAATATATGGTCGCGCCAGAATTTGGCCAATGTGCCGCCAAGGCCCTGTTTGCGCAACCGCGTAGCAAGTTTGCCCAGCAATCCACTCATGCTGCCAGCCCCTTGGATGCCAGCCATGATCGGCGCATGGCGCGATAGGTTTCGCGCGCGTTGAAAAACAGCATATGCGATACTGGGCGCAGCGCGATGACATTGATCGGCACCATGATTCGGCGATGCGGGGCAAAGCCCCCCTTGAACTGCAAACGCCCTGCCGCGCCCGGATCAGACAGCGGATCAAGCGGCAGGCCGGCCAGATCATAACCGATACAGCCCTGGCTTTGCGCCAGCTTCATCGCATGCCACAATAGCAGATAGGCGCGCGGCACTTTGGGGTCATCATCGCCGGTTGGCATGGAAAGCCAGATAGCTTCGCTGCCCTGGCGGATATAGACATGGCCGCCAATGGGCTGGCCATCGCGTTCGGCCAACAGCATCGCGCCGCCCAGTTTTTCCACCATCTCTGCCTGACCCGCAGCATCGGCGACGCCCTGGCTGGCATAGGCCGGATTGCGGGTTTGAAAATCATCAAGCAGCGCCTGATAGGTGGCAATATCGGCCTCACCCTTGGCCTCACGCACGGTGACGCCAGCCTTTTCCGCCAAGCGGATCTGGCGACGACAGCGTTGCTTGAACCCGGCGAACACATCCTCTTGCGGCTTATCCAGCCAGACGATGCCCGTGGAAATGTGCAATGATTGCTGGGGCAACGCCAAAGGCACGCCGCGTTCGGCACGCAACGTTTCGGCCACCATTGGCACATCGCGGCCGCGCACACGCGGGGCCAACAGCACCGAACAGCAATCGGAATCAGCCATGGCCTGTTTCATTTGGCGCACAACATAGGGGAAATCGGCGATATCCTGAACAATCGGCCCGCGCTGCGCTTTGCCCAGCCACGACCATGGCGACAATCGGGTGCGGCGGATAATCGCGGTGCCGATCAGGCGTTTATCGGCCCAGCACATGAAATACATAAATTCATAGCCACGCTGCCGCGCCATGACCTCTGCCCAGGGGCGGCATTGCTGATAGGATTGATACGGGCTGGCATTGACGAAGGCGTCAAATGCCGCCGCATCATCTGCGCAAAGCTCTGCAACAAGGATGTGGCGCGTTTGCATATCGGTGTCTGATCCGGCCCTTTGATGTTCACGCAATCTTTGCGACTTCACTTTATGCGGTAAATCGAAGGGGTTGATGGACGATTAAGATGCAGCAAGACATGATCCGGAAACCGCATATTTCTGCGCAAGTTGCCGATGCGGCAGCGGCTGTGGAACAGCTATGGCTGGACTGCTGGCTGGCGGCCTATGGCAAGGGCGCAGCGATGATTGCGCCGGACTGGCCGGTGCTGCAAAGCCGTGCGCTGCTGCCGATCTTGCGCAGCCCCACCAACGCGCAGACGCCGATCTTCCCCGCCAGTTCATGGCCCGTCATGCAGCCGCTGGATGCGGTGCTGGCGGGGGTAAAGGCGCGTGGTGCGGCGATGGTCGCGGATTATCTGCCCCTATCCAGCCCGCTATTGATCTGGGCACAAAGCCATGAGGGGCATCTATCTATCCGCATGGAACAGCATGCCAATGTGCCGGTTACCGATTGTACCAACAGTTTCGACGCCTTTATCGCCCGCCGCTCCAAACGCGAGCGGCAACGCATTCGCCGCCTGATTGCCGATAGCGCGGCGATGGATTTTAGCGTTGTTGCCGATCCCGCTGCGATCGGCGATGCGCTGGAGGCCTGTTTGAAGCTGGAGCAAGCGGGCTGGAAAGGGCGCGCCAAAACGGCGATTCTGGATGATCCGGCCCATATGCAATTCTATCGCGAACTGGGCCGCCGCGCGGCACAATATGGCCTGTTGCGGCTGGCTTTGCTGCACCAGAATGGCCGCTTGATCGCGTTTGAATATGGTCTGATCTGGGGCGACCGGCTGCTGGCGTTGAAAACCAGCTTTGCCGAGGATTGCGCTGATCAATCGCCGGGGCATCAATTGGCGGTTCTGCACATCCGCCATTGCTGCGATGATCCCGCGATTGCGATTTATGACGTGACCGGCAATGGCATGACCCCGTCGGCGCATGTCATGCGCTATGCCGACCGGTTGGAACCGCTGTTTCGCGTGACGGTCTATGCGCCGGGTATGATGGGCTGGATGATGCGCAAAGCGGCAGATTTCCGTGCCATTTTACGGTCCGTTAAGCGTCGTCTGCGTAAGGCCAAGGGATGACTCGCAAGCAACAACGTCTCCGCCGCAGCCTGTGCTGGCTGATCCTGATGGGATCGGTCGGGGCAGCTTCTGTGGCACTGGCGTTAATCGGTACAGCAACGGCAGGGATGGCGGCTCTGGTCGTCATGCTGGCGGCGTTGCTGATCGGGCATCGGTTGCTGATTCTGGAACCGGGCGTAGCGATCCTGACCTATCATTCGGTCAGCCCCAATCCCGGCTGGCTGCCATGGAGCCACGAAATTGCAGTGCATCCCGATACGTTCCGCCGCCATATGCAAGTGCTGAGGGCGATGGGTGCACAGGTGCTGGCAACGCGCGATCTGGTGGCGATGCGGCGCGAAGGCCAGCGCGTGCCCGATAATGCGGTGGTGCTCCATTTCGATGATGGATATTTCGACAATTGGGCGCATGCCGTGCCCGTGCTGCTCCAGCATGGTTTTGCAGGGACATTCTTTGCCTCGCTGGATTTCATCGCACCAGGCGATAGGCCCCGCGCCACCAGCGACGCGCCGGGCTATATGAACTGGGCCGAACTGCGCGCGATTGAGGCAGTGGACGGGCTGGAGGTTGAACCGCACGGCGTCGATCATGGCCGCCACGCCATTTCGCGTGAAGCCGTCGCGGTGCTCAGCCCGCAAAACTGGCGCCAGCATTTATGGCTGCAATGGGCGCACAGCCCTGGTGACAAGCATGACTGGTTCAATCGCGAACCGGCCTGGGCCGTGCCGTTCGGTTCGCCCGTGCCGCAATCGGCGATGACCTTGGCCAGCCGCCGCTGGCTGGACGATGCACCCGAAGATTATGCTGCGCTCAACGCCAGGATCACCCGCGACTTGACCGCTTGCCAGACGCGCTTTGCCGCCGAACTGGGCCGGTCACCGCAGATATTCTGCTGGCCGGAAAACAAGGCTGCGCCCGATGCCCGCCGCATTGCGCAGGAACTGGGCTTTGTGGCGACCACTGGCGGCAACAAGCGCAATATCGCCAGCGAACCTGCACACATTTTGTCGCGTATTCACATTGGCGATTGTGCCCTTGGTTTCCGTTGGTTGCCCGCAGAGGCCCTGTATCTGCGCGCCAGCGTTAAGGCGATGCAGGGCAATCTTTATTATTATGCGCCTTTGGCCTGCATCACCGCAATCCGCGCTGTTGTATTCGCATGGCGCAAACGCTTTGGGGCAGATTTCGCATGACCCAGCCACGCCATCTCGCTTGCAAGGATATCGACCAGTGAAGCACGAAGCAGACATGTTCCGCCGGGGCATCAAGGACGCACCGGTTGATTTGCGCGACAGCCTGCC
>JBGSTI010000347.1:0-3155 GCA_041736605.1 Sphingomonadaceae bacterium | reverse complement strand
CAAGATGGCGCGGTCGCTGGCGTTAGACCTCGCCGATGCAGGGATAGTCTGCGTCTCTGGCCTCGCGCGCGGCATTGATACTTCGGCGCATGAAGGCGCGATGGCCGGGGCAAGGATTGGCGGCGCACATGCCACCATCGGCGTCATCGCCAGCGGTATCGACATCAGCTATCCGCCCGAGAACGCTGCGCTCCAACGCCAGATGGGCGAAACAGCCCTGGTCATTGCCGAACAATCACCGGGCACTGAACCGTTGGCGCGGCATTTCCCCTATCGCAATCGCATCATCGCCGGGCTGGCCGGGGCGACCTTGGTGGTGGAGGCTGCACCCAAATCCGGCTCACTGATTACCGCGCGATTGGCGGCAGAGGCGGGACGCGATGTGCTGGCCATTCCGGGATCGCCGCTCGATGCGCGCTCGCGCGGCTGCAACGAACTGATCCGTGGCGGCGCGACCTTGGTGCAAGGGGTGGACGACATATTGGAGGCGATGCGCGACATGGGCGGGATGCTCCGCGCACCTGCGGCGCGTGTGCTTGCGCCGTTTGTTGCCGAGGCCGTGGCCGAACCGGCCGGCGATGAACGCACGCTAATCGAGGAACTGCTTGGCCCTGTCGCCGTTTCGGTCGACGAGTTGGTCCGCCAATCGGGCGCGGCCCCGGCGGCGGTGCAGATGGTGCTGCTCGAACTGGAACTGGCAGGCCGATTGGAACGCCATGCCGCTGGGCGTGTCAGTTTGATCCTCTAAACCGCATTCCCTCTTGCCCGATGGCTTGACGCAGGGCAAATGCAGCCGCCATTCTCGCGCGTATACGCGTAGGCTTTCGTTTCCGGCTGATCCGGGTGCGCTTGCCAACCCATTTTCAGGATTTTGATCCATGCAGCTTGTCATCGTCGAATCGCCCGCCAAGGCCAAGACTATCGAGAAATATCTGGGCAAGGATTACCGGGTGCTGGCATCATTCGGCCATATCCGCGATTTGCCGCCCAAGGATGGTTCGGTCGATCCCGATAATGGCTTTGCGATGGATTGGGAAAATTACGCCAACAAGGCCAGCCAGCTAAAAGCCATTACTGACGAGGCCAAAAAGGCCGACCGACTGATTTTGGCGACTGACCCTGATCGCGAAGGCGAAGCGATTAGCTGGCATGTCAAAGAGGTGCTGCAAAAGCGCAAGGCGCTGCCCAAAGAGGTCGAGCGCGTCACGTTCAACGCCATCACCAAACAGGCGGTGACCGATGCGATGGCGCATCCGCGCGATCTGGATCATGATCTGATCGACGCCTATCGCGCCCGCCGTGCATTGGATTATCTGGTGGGCTTTACGCTGTCGCCCGTAATATGGCGCAAGCTGCCCGGCGCGAAATCGGCGGGCCGGGTGCAATCGGTGGCGCTGCGCCTGATCGTGGAGCGCGAGCGCGAAATCGATGCGTTCCGCGCGCAGGAATATTGGTCGGTCGCGGCGCAGATGGAGCAGGGCGGCCAGCCTTTCACCGCGCGTCTGGTGCGGCTCGATGGCGAAAAGCTGGATAAGCTGAGCCTTGGCAATGCTGGCTCGGCTGAGGCCGCCAAGGCCAAGGTGGAGCAAAGCCACGTCACCGTGGACGAGGTAGAAACCAAGCCGCTGCGCCGCAATCCGCCGCCGCCTTTCACCACATCGACCCTGCAACAGGAAGCCGCGCGCAAGCTGGGCTTTTCGGCCAGCCACACGATGCGCGTGGCGCAGACTTTGTACGAGGCAGGCGCGATAACCTATATGCGTACCGACGGCGTTCAGATGGACCCCAGCGCGATATCGGCGGCACGCAAGGCAGTCGCCGACCGCTATAATGCCAGCTATTTGCCCGATCAGCCGCGCCATTATTCGACTAAGGCCAAAAACGCGCAAGAAGCGCACGAAGCCATCCGGCCCACCGAATTTTCGCGTGATCATTATGGCAGCGGCGATGAAGCGCGGCTTTATGATCTGGTGTTCAAACGCGCTTTGGCCAGTCAGATGGCGACCGCGTTGATGGAGCGCACCCGTGTCGATCTGGTCGATGGCACCGGGCGGCACACGCTGCGCGCCACCGGCCAGGTGGTGAAATTCCCCGGCTTTCTGGCGCTCTATGAAGAGGGCCGCGATGATAGCGGCGATGATGATGACGCGCTGCTGCCGGTGATGAACAAGGGCGATAGCCCGGCGTGTAAGGCCGTGGACGCCGTGCAGCATTTCACCCAGCCGCCGCCGCGCTTTTCCGAAGCCAGTCTGGTCAAACGGCTCGAAGAACTCGGCATTGGCCGCCCGTCAACCTATGCCTCGACATTGCAGGTGCTCAAAGACCGCAACTATGTGCGCGTCGAAAAGAACCGCTTCTTTGCCGAGGAATCGGGCCGCTTGCTCACCGGGTTTCTGGAACGGTTTTTCGACAAATATGTCGCCTATGATTTCACCGCCGACATGGAAGGTGAACTGGATGAAATCAGCGCAGGGGACGCCGGATGGCAGGCGGTACTGGAAAAATTCTGGAAGGATTTCAAGCCCAAGGCCGCCGAGGTCATGGAGCAAAAGCCGTCGGAAATCACCGCCGAGCTGGATATATTCTTAGAGCCCTATCTGTTCCCGGCAAAGGAAGACGGCACCGATCCGCGCACTTGCCCCAAATGCGCCGATGGCCGATTGGCCCTGCGCGGCGGCAAATATGGCGCGTTCGTTGCCTGCTCCAACTATCCCGAATGCAAATTCACGCGCAAGTTCGCGCAGCCCGGTGGCAGCGATGCCGCCGATGATGGCGGCGAACAGGTGCTGGGCGAAGACCCGACCACGGGCGAGCCGATCAAGCGCAAATCGGGCCGGTTCGGTCCTTATGTCGAGCGCGGTGAGGGCAAGGAAGCGGCGCGCGCCTCAATCCCCAAGGATATTGGCGAGCTGGATTTCGATTGGGCCGTGAAATTGCTGTCACTGCCGCGCACCATCGGCAACCATCCCGAAAGCGGCGAACCGATCACGGCCAGCATTGGCCGCTATGGCCCCTATCTGGCGCATGCGGGCAAATATGCGCGGCTGCAATCCACCGCCGAAGTGTTTGAAACCGGCATGAATGCGGCTGTCGTCAAACTGGCCGAAGCCGCCAATCGCGGTCCGGGCAAGGGCCGCGCCGCAGCCGAACCCATG
>JBGSTI010000344.1:0-2128 GCA_041736605.1 Sphingomonadaceae bacterium | reverse complement strand
GAACTGGACAAGCAGGGCCGCGCCTATGCTACCGGTCGCCGCAAGGACGCCGTGGCCCGCGTGTGGATCAAGCCCGGCTCGGGCAAAATCACCATCAATGGCCGCGATCAGGAAACCTATTTTGCGCGTCCGACGCTGCGTCTGGTGATCAACCAGCCGTTCACCGTTACCGAACGTGCCGGTGCCTATGACGTGGTCTGCACCGTCAAGGGTGGCGGCCTGTCGGGCCAGGCTGGTGCTGTAAAGCATGGCATCGCCCAGGCGCTTAGCAAGTTTGAACCGGCCCTGCGCCGCGCCGTCAAGGCCGAAGGCTTCCTGACCCGCGATCCGCGCGTCGTTGAACGTAAGAAATACGGTAAGGCGAAAGCCCGTCGTAGCTTCCAGTTCTCGAAGCGTTAATCAAGCTTCGGTTGGCAGTTCTCGAACCGCCAATCGGTTCACCGAATTCTCCCGACGGGGAGATGGAAAGGGCAGTCCGCAAGGGCTGCCCTTTTTCGTTGGGGCTGGATTTGGTGAGTGGCCCTTTGCCAACAAGAGCAATGTACCCCGACGAAAGTCGGGGTCCAGGTGCAAGCGTTGATCTGGGCCCCGGCTTTCGCCGGGGTACAATCACCATATGGGCGGCCAGCACAAAAAAAGGGGCCAGCGTTTCCGCCAGCCCCCATTTTGCGTCTGTTATAAATCGCAGCGTCAGTAGACGCGCTTCTTCGGCTTGATATACTCAATATCGTCCGACAGCGTATATTCGTGCACGGGCCGCGCATCCAGCCGCACATTGCCGCCGGTGCCGCCCCAGCCGTCAAACCAGCTGATCGTGTGCTTCATCCAATTGGCATCGTCACGATCAGGGAAGTCTTCGTGCATATGCGCGCCGCGCGATTCCTTGCGGGCGTTGGCGCTTTCGATGGTGCAGACGGCCTGTGCCATCAGATTGTCGAGTTCCAGCGTTTCGATAAGGTCGGTGTTCCAGATCAGCGACTGATCGGACACGTGCACATCCTGCATCCGCTTGTTGACCGCCTGCATCAATGTGCAGCCTTCGGTCAGCAAGGCGGTGTCGCGGAACACGGCCGCATGCTTTTGCATGGTCTTTTGCATGTCGAGGCGGACCTGCGCCGTGGGCGAACCACCCTTGGCGTTGCGGAAGTGATCGAGACGGCCCAGTGCCAGATCGGCCGAATCGCTCGGCAGGGCCTGATGCTTGCTGCCTGGCTTGATCAGTTCGGCCAGACGGTGACCCGTCGCGCGGCCAAACACCACCAGATCGATCAGCGAGTTCGAACCCAGACGGTTTGCGCCATGCACCGAAACGCACGCCGCTTCACCCACTGCGAACAGACCGGGGACGACCGTATCCGGATTGCCATCGGGGCCGATGGTCACGACTTCGCCATGATAGTTACACGGAATGCCGCCCATATTATAATGCACGGTCGGCACCACCGGCAAAGGCTGACGGGTTAAATCGACACCGGCGAAAATCTTGCCGGTTTCGGTGATACCGGGCAGGCGCTCTGCCAGCACCTTTTCATCGATATGATCGAGATGCAGGAAGATATGATCGCCTTCCTTGCCAACGCCGCGCCCTTCGCGGATTTCCGCCGCCATTGAGCGGGAGACAACGTCACGGCTGGCCAGATCCTTGGCCGAGGGGGCATAGCGTTCCATGAAACGCTCGCCTTCGGAATTGGTGAGATAACCGCCTTCGCCGCGTGCGCCTTCGGTGATCAGCACGCCCGCGCCGTAAATACCGGTCGGGTGGAACTGAACAAACTCCATATCCTGCAAGGGCAGGCCAGCGCGCAGCACCATGCCGCCGCCATCGCCGGTGCAAGTATGCGCCGATGTGGCCGAGAAATAGCAACGACCATAGCCGCCGGTGGCCAGCACCACGGCATGGCTGCGGAACCGGTGGATCGATCCATCTTCCATGCACATGGCAATCACGCCGCGGCAAACGGGAACGCCATCGGCGCCCTTTTCCATGATCAGATCGATGGCGAAATATTCGATATAGAAATCGGCGTCGTATTTCAGGCTCTGCTGATACA
The DNA here is from genome assembly GCA_041736605.1 of Sphingomonadaceae bacterium. Classification (GTDB taxonomy): domain Bacteria; phylum Pseudomonadota; class Alphaproteobacteria; order Sphingomonadales; family Sphingomonadaceae; genus JBGSTI01. Next base: position 77 of record JBGSTI010000344.1, on the reverse strand, counting down.
GCGCGTGCAGCATGGCATGGCCAGTACGGTCAGCCGCTGCGCAGGTGCGCTGCACCGGCGGGCCTTCGCCCATATTC
>JBGSTI010000343.1:0-1708 GCA_041736605.1 Sphingomonadaceae bacterium | reverse complement strand
GAACTGGACCGCAGCTTTGCGGGCCATCCCCATATCATCCACCCCTATCTGATCGTCGTCGCCGATCCGGCAGGCAAGGCCGATCTGTGCGCCAGCCATGATGATTATCTGATCCCATCCGGCCTGCTCAATTCGGTGATATCGGGCCTGATCAGCCGCTCGGTACTCAACGCCGATTTGGTGGGTCCGCACGATTTCCACGCCTGCGTTATCCAGTCGCATCTGGCCAAAGCCGACCGCAGCCGGGCCTTTGTCGATCATATCGATGCCATGGCGGCGCGATCCCATGCGGCCTCGGCACAGACTGATCCTGCACAACGCACCAAGGCCGATGCCCAATGCGATGCCGTGTTGCACGCCGCTATGCAGCGGCATGGGGTAAGCAATCCCAATCTGATCAAACCCGGCATTGCCGAGGCGACGCGCGTGTTCCTGCGCCGGGTGCCGCAAATGCTACTGCTGCGTGATGGCGATGATCCGGATGTTGCGCATCTGCTGCATCTGGCAAAGCAAAAGAACGTTCCGGTGGAACTGCATTCAGACATTGGACGCTATCGTGCTATGGCAGTAATACAGTCGCTCACATCAAAACAGGAACGCCCCGCAACATGACCCCCGAAACATTGGCGATTGATCCGCTATCTTTGGGTGCCACCCTTTATGTTCCGGCCACCCGCCCCGATCTGCCGACCAGCATCCTCTCTGGCCGCCATGCCGATTTGCGCTCTGTGGTGGTGTGTATCGAAGATTCGGTGCGTCATCAGGATGTGCCGCTGGCACTCAACAATCTGGCGGCATTTCTGCTGGACATGTCTGCACAAGGCGATCGCGCCGCCGCGCCGCATATCTTTGTGCGACCGCGCGATGCTGCCATGCTCGGCCATATTTTGGGCTTTGCCGGGATTGAACATATTGCCGGGTTCGTCATCCCCAAGGCCACGGCGAACAGCCTGCCCGCCTATCTGTCGGTGCTCAGCCATGATCATCACCAATTGATGCCGACGCTGGAAACGCGCGAGGTGTTTGACCCCATCGAAATGCGGCGGCTGCGCGATCAGTTGCGCACGGTGCATGACCGGATTCTGGCGATCCGCATTGGCGGCAATGATCTGTTGCAAACGCTGGGCGCGCGGCGTTCGCATGTGCGCACCGCCTATGATGGGCCGCTGGGTCCGGTGATTGCCAATCTGGTCACCACCTATCGCCCCTTCGGCTTTCATTTGTCTGCCCCGGTGTTCGAGAATTTCGGCAATGCCGAACTGCTCGCCGAAGAGGTGGAGCGCGATATCGAGCATGGCTTGCTCACCAAAACCGCCATTCATCCGCGTCAGATTGCGGCGATTCAGGCCCTCTATGCCGTTCACGCCGATGATCTGGCCGAAGCGCGCGCGATGACTGGTGAGACGGCCCATGCCGTGTTCGCCAGCCGTGGCATGATGGTGGAGCCAGCCACCCATCGCGGCTGGGCCGAAATGGTGCTCCGCCGCGCCGCGCATTTTGGTGTTCGCGCCGATAGCATCCAAAGCAAATCTGCGTAAACTGCTGCCCAGATTTGGTTCGAATCGGGTCGCGCTGAAACTTGCCGGGAAGGGAATTTGAATGTCTGACTATCGCAGCTTGATCGACCAGAAAAACGGTCGCGGTGCCCGTTTCGAACTGTATGAATTTACACGCAAATCCTATACCCTCGGCAATCGCCAACCCGATC
>JBGSTI010000336.1:0-6619 GCA_041736605.1 Sphingomonadaceae bacterium | reverse complement strand
ACCGAACCCGCCAATGCCATGCTGTCGCGCCTGTCATCGTTTTTGCGCTATACCTTGGTCAATGAGCCCACCGGTCGGGTTACGGTGGCGCAAGAGGTGGAGACGCTGAAGCTCTATCTCGACATCGAAAAAATGCGCTTTGAAGACCGGTTGCGTCCCCTGTTTGATATTGATGAGCGGGTGAGCAACGGCCTGCTGCCATCGCTGCTGCTGCAACCCTTGGTGGAAAACGCCATCAAATATGCCGTCACACCGATGGAATATGGCGCCGAAATCAACATTGCGGCGCAACTGGTCGGCCAGAATCTTCGCATTACCGTGTCTGATACCGGGCCGGGATTGCAAACCACCCCCCAGCACCCCACTCTTGATGGCATGAACAATGCGTCCAGCCGATCTGCGCCGGGGCAAATGCCTGATGATCCGGATTCCCGGAGCGTGGCATTGAACCATGGCGTGGCGTCGACCGGGGTGGGTCTCAACAATATTCGCGACCGGCTGCAACAGGCCTATGGCGATACCCACCGGTTTGAAACGATCACGGCCAATCAGGGCGGCTTTACGGTGATTATTGAAATCCCGTTTGAGGCCCGCCGGATCGATCCGCCGCGCATTGCCCCTCCTCCCGCCGGCATTGCCGGTGCTACAGCACGGGACTTTGCATGACGATCCGCACGATCTTGGTAGATGATGAGAAACTGGCCATTCAGGGGCTGATGCTTCGGCTGGAGAAATTCCCCGATGTCGAAATCATCGACACCTGCCTGAACGGGCGCGAGGCGATCCGCAAGATCAAGACCGAAAAGCCAGATCTGGTGTTTTGCGACATCCAGATGCCGGGCTTTGATGGCTTTTCGGTGGTCAAAGGCGTGATGGAAATCGACCCGCCTTTGTTCGTTTTTGTCACCGCCTATTCCGAACATGCGCTCAAAGCCTTTGAGGCCAATGCCGTCGATTATCTGCTGAAACCGGTGGAGGAAGACCGGCTGGCCGATGCGCTAGACCGGGCGCGCACCCGCATCGCCGAAAAGCGCGGCCGCGAAGAAGCGGAAAAGCTGAAAAACGTGCTGGCCGAAGTCGCGCCCGACGCGATGGACACCATGCCCGATGAGGCAGAGCCAGCCAGCCGCTTTGAAAAGCTGATCAACATCAAGGACAAGGGCCAGATTTTCCGCGTCGATGTCGACTCCATCGAACGGATCGAGGCAGCAGGCGATTACATGGTGATCTACACCGCCGATAACAGCCTGATCCTGCGCGAAACGATGAAGGATCTCGACCGGCGGCTCGACCCGCGCGTGTTCCAGCGCGTGCATCGCAGTTGGATCGTCAATCTGAACCAGGTGCGTCAGGTGAAACCGCACACCAATGGCGAATGCTTTCTGGTGCTGGAATCGGGCGCGGACGTAAAAGTCAGCCGGTCCTATCGCGACGTGGTGGCCCGCTTCGTCCATTGATGGACGGGTGAGGGGGTTTTTCAGTCCCCTCTGTTAATTGTCGTCATCCCCGCGCAGGTGGGGATCCATCACCTGTGTTGGCAAAGCCGGACAGGTCCGGTGATGGGTTCCCGCGTGCGCGGGAACCACGAAGCAATTGACGTCGGTTAAGGGGCATTGCGGGAATAGCAGCTAGGGCGCAAAGTACGATGCCGACAGCGACACGGCGGCTTTGCCCACTTGCTGGAAACTTCCTGCCATTGAGGAATCGACCCCATTGCGGACGTTGACGCGACTGCTAGAATATTGCCGTGCAGATCTTTAACTCTCTCTTGCTGACAGTGGCCCTTGTCCTTTCAAGCTGTGCTCAACCCCTTCTCCCGGATATCCCAGGGGACAAAGCGTCAAGTCCCTCCCCCGAACTTGCCGAGGCAGTGGCGCGTTGCGGCCTCGATCTAGGCAGGGCGTCCCTTTTTGAGGGGACGGCGGGGGAGAGGCAATACCGATACATCAGGATAGATAAGCACCCTGTTCTCAGCGATCCGCAAATGGCCTGCCTCGCTCGAGTGCTCGTTTTCGCAGAAACTGGGCTCCGAACTGAGGACGCCGTGTTTTCTGAATCCTACAATAATGCTTGGCAGAAGGAGCATTCAATTTACGAGCGCAGGCTCGCAATGGAATGGCTTGCAACGAACAAACCTGGGTTAAAGGTTCCCAAGTTTTCGGGAGCTCAAGCTGATTTGAACGCCTTCGTGGCTGAGGTGGAGCGGTTGTGTAATGCCCCGAAAGGCACCGCTGAGGTGACTGATACGTCAGACGTCTACTTGCCGTGGCCCCAAGAGCCCGCTGATGAAGCCAACTGCCTCTATAATGTGCTGACAGCATCCAATCTCAATGAGAATGGGATTGAAGTAGAGTGGGGCGGAGTACCCTGAGGCAGCTTCCCACCCATCTACGGTCATTCCAACCGCTTTGCCTTCATCCCAAAACTGGCCATGGCCTGCCACGGACTCGACCGGGCGCTTACGGCTTTGCCAAGGCTACCCCCCCACCCACAAAAAAAGGGGCCGGCGGTTTTCACCGTCCGGCCCTTGATAGTGAGTGTTCGCAGGAGGAACATCGGCTGGCGGAACCGGGAGGAAAGAGTGGGAGAGGATCACCCGGCCCCGCCAAACTGGTGGATTAATAGTTGTAGGCACGCTCCCCATGATCCGAGAGGTCGAGGCCTTCGCGCTCGGATTCTTCGGTGGGACGCAGCCCGATGGTGAGCTTCAGGCCGTAGAACAGCAGGGCTGATACAGCGCCCGACCAGACGAGGGTAATAGCCACCGCCTTGATCTGGGTGATGACCTGTGCGGCCATGTCATAGGTGCCCGGAACAGCTGGGAAGACCGTGTAGTCAAAGAAGCCCTGACCGCCGAGTGCCGGATCAGCCACAATGCCGGTGCCAATAGCGCCGACGATGCCGCCGATGCAGTGCACGCCGAATACGTCGAGCGTATCGTCATATTTCAGCTTGTTCTTAACCACCGCCACAAACAGATAGCAGACAGCAGCGGCAACGAAGCCCAGCAGGATCGAGGTCATCGGGGCTGCAAAGCCGCTGGCAGGCGTGATGGCGACCAGACCGGCAACCGCACCCGTTACAGCGCCTAGCAGCGACGGCTTGCCGTGATGGATCTGTTCGATGATGCACCATGCAACCGCAGCAGCAGCCGTGGCAACGAAGGTGTTGATACCAGCCAGAGCAGCAAGGCCATTGGCTTCCAAGTTGGAACCAGCGTTAAAGCCGAACCAGCCCACCCACAGCAGCGACGCGCCGATCATGGTCATGGTCAGCGAGTGCGGCGGGGTGGCTTCCTTGCCAAAGCCGACGCGCTTGCCAACGATTAGACAGCCCACCAGACCAGCGATACCGGCATTGATGTGCACCACGGTGCCACCAGCAAAGTCCAGCGCGCCCATGCCCCACAGTTTGCCGTAATCGGTTGGCGCATCCACGAGGAAGTCTGGGCCAGCCCAGTACCACACCATGTGCGCGATCGGGAAATAGGCCAAAGTCAGCCACAGAACCGTGAAAATCATCAACGGCGTGAACTTGACGCGCTCGGCAAAGGCCCCGACGATCAGCGCCGGCGTGATGCAGGCAAAGGTCATCTGGAACATGATGAACGCATATTCCGGGATATAGACATTGTTCGAGAATGTCGCCGCCAGCGTCGTTGCATCAACGCCCTGCAAAAACGCCTTGGACAGGCCACCGACATATTCATTGCCGCTGGTGAACGCGAGGCTATAGCCCCAGCTGACCCAGACGAGGGCCGCAATCGACACGATCATGAACACCTGCATCAGCACGCTGAGCATGTTCTTGGTGCGCACCAGACCGCCATAAAACAGCGCGAGCGCCGGGATCGACATCATCAGCACCAGAACCGACGAAACGATGATCCAGGTGGTGTCGCCCTTGTCGACCATGCCCGCCATGGCATCGGCAAAGGCCGGATCAGACCCCTTGATCGGGCCTTCGGTAACCACAGCGGCCGCCGTTGCGGCAGCATCGGTGGCTGTTTCAGCGACGGCCGCAGCCGCCTCTTGCGCCCAGGCGGCGGTGGAGAGCATCATGCTCCCCAGCATCCCGCCTGCGGTTGCAATCATCCTTTTCATGTGCGTGAACCCCTTCATGTCTTTATGCGCCACCATCACAGGGCGGTGTCGCCGGCTTCGCCGGTGCGGATGCGGGTGGCTGCCCCCAGGTCGAGAACGAAAATCTTGCCGTCACCGATGGATTCGGTGCGCGCCGCGGCCTGGATCGTTTCGACGATCTGCGGCGTCAGGCCATCGCTGGCTGCAACTTCGATTTTCACCTTGGGCACCATGTTGGTCGAATATTCGGCGCCGCGATAAATTTCGGTCTGGCCCTTTTGGCGACCAAAACCCTTCACTTCGGACACGGTCATGCCCGCGACGCCCAGACTGGCCAGTGCTTCACGCACTTCGTCCAGCTTGAACGGTTTGATGATGGCAATGATATATTTCACGCCTGCCCCCTTTCTTATCGCCGGTGCCCACAAGATTGGCAGGCACGCAGCAGCATTTGGCGAAAGGGAACCTCGCAAGAGGTGTGCCAGATTAACAAAGCGTTGAAATTGGGGTGAATCTGTAAATTGCGCGTAACGCGACCCCGCTTAATGTGCGGGCAAATCGGGCGCTGTGCCTGTTTTTTAGGCAGATGTGGGGCCACTTCGAGCCATCAATCAGAACGCCCGCCACAACCCTTGCACGCCGGATCCTTGACCAGTCGGATGGTGCGCATACCAGGCTTCAGGCCATCAAACAGATGCAAACGCCCCGCCTGATCCTCGCCAAAGCCGGTCAGCAGGCGCACAGCCTCCATCGCGGCCATCGACCCCATAATGCCTGCCATCGCGCCCAGAACACCCTGATCGGCGCAGCTATCGCAATCCTCGGCATCAAAGGCGTCGCCGACGAAACAGCGATAGCAAGGTTCATCCGCGCGCCAGCCCCGAAAGCTGCCAATCTGGCCCTGAAACCGGCCCAAGGCGGCGCTGACCAAAGGGATGCGAAGCTGTGTCGCCACATCAGACACAGCCAGCCGCGTGGCAAAATTGTCTGATCCATCGACAACCACATCAACCCCCGCCAGCAGCCGCTCGGCGTTCACCGCGCCAATCCGCGTCACATGCGGAATGACGCGCAAGTCCGGGTCAAATCGCCGCACCCATAAGGCCGCGATGTCCGCCTTGGCCCCGCCTATATCAGCAGGCCGAAACAAGGTTTGCCGTTGCAGATTGCTGGCATCCACGCGGTCGTCATCAATGATGGTGATGGTGCCAATGCCCGCCCCTGCCAGATATTGCAGCGCCGGGCAGCCAATGCCGCCCGCCCCGATCAGCGCCACATGGCCCTGGCCCAGCCGCGTCTGTCCCGCGCCGCCAATTTCAGGAAGCACGATATGGCGGGCGAAACGTTCCAGACGGTCATCGGATAGCATGACTTGCGCCTAGCGGGGCGGGCGCAGGGTCACAAGGGGGATTGGGATTGAGGCGTTACTCTACCATCGTCATTCCCGCGAAGGCGGGAATCCATCACCTTCTATAGAGCCGACAAACACCGGTTGTTCTTCATTCACCAATCGGGTGATGGATTCCCGCCTTCGCGGGAATGACGAACAATTGTTTGAGCCTATGCTCAGCTTTCCAGCTGTTGCAGCAAGGCCCGCACATCGCCGTCCATTTCGGCGTCATGCTGGCGCAGATCCTCGATCAGGCGAACGGCGTGAATAACCGTCGAGTGATCGCGCCCGCCGAATTTGCGGCCGATTTCGGGATAGGAACGCGGGGTCAGCACCTTGGCCAGATACATCGCCACCTGGCGCGGACGCACCACGGCGCGGGCGCGGCGCTTGGAGGCCATTTCGGCGCGGTCCAGCTTGTAGAACTGGCACACGGTGCGCTGAATTTCGTCAATGGTGATGCGGCGGCGATTGGCCGACAGGATATCGGTCAGCTGCTCTTCGGCCAAAGCCAGTGTCACCGACTGGCCGGTCAGCTGCGCATAGGCCAGCAGCTTGTTGAGCCCGCCGACCAATTCGCGGACATTGCGGTTGATCGTGCGCGCCAGAAAATCGACAACATCGCTGCCCACATGCATGCCACCCGCATTGGCTTCCAACTGGCCGATGCGGTGGTTCAGGATGGCACGGCGCAGTTCGATATCAGCAGGCTGAATATCCGCCACCAGCCCCATCGACAGGCGCGACAGCAGCCGCTGATCAACACCGTCCAACGATTGCGGCGCGCGGTCGGCGGCAACGACGAGACGCTTGCCCGCGCCCATCAGCGCATCGATAGTGTGGAGAAATTCCTCCTGTGTCGATGCCTTGCCAATGATGAACTGAATATCGTCAACCAGCAGCAGATCGAACGCGCGCAACCGCGCCTTGAATTCCATCATCGCATTTTCGCGCATCGCCTGCACAAATTCGATCATGAAGCGTTCGGCGGAGCAATAGAATATGTTCGCGCCCGGCACCGCTGCGGCAAAGGCATGGCCAATGGCGTGCAGCAAATGCGTCTTGCCCTGCCCGGTCGGTCCTTTGAGATAAAGCGGGCTGAACTGGGGCGGCGCGGCATCGGCCATGCGCTGCGCGGCATTGGCGG
>JBGSTI010000264.1:0-3369 GCA_041736605.1 Sphingomonadaceae bacterium | reverse complement strand
AGCCTTCACCCCCTCCGTTGAGCTTCGCTCGCCTTCGTCACCAAGGGAGGGGTAGCGAGACTTACGGGCTTGCCCGTTAGTCGCAGCGGGGTGGGTAAATTCCGACCTCGCGCGATTGTTCAAACACCCACCCCAACCCCTCCCTGGGAAGGGAGGGGCTTTATGGTTTCAATCGCACGTCCCGCATTTGCCGCGCACTTCGATGACCGGGCGGATATCAGCGAACCCTGCCGAAGCCGCTGCGTCGCGCACGCTATGCGCCAGACTGTCATTGTCCATATGCGTGGCACTGCCGCACGTATCGCAGATTAGGAAGATGCAGTCGTGCAGGCAGCCAGGGTGCGAATTGGCGACATAGGCATTGGCGCTTTCCACCCGGCGCGCCAGATTGGTTTTCACGAACAGGTCCAAGATGCGGTACACCGAATTGGGGGCCACCCGTTTGCCGCGCGCATTGGAGACCATTTCGGCTATGTCATAGGCGGATGCTGGCTTGGCCGTGTGGGCGGCCAGCGCGTCGAAAATCGCGGCGCGCATATCGGTCCATTGCTCGCCCGAAGCGGTGAGGGCGGAGCGGGCGGCGTCGACTAGGGCTTCGCCTTGTTCATGATGGTGATGCTTTGCCATAGCTGTAATCTAGGCCTCACGGGCCTGCGATGCAATGGCGCAGGCCAGGATCAATTGCGCACGAACTTTGCGCTGTAATAGCCGGGATAAAGCCGTTTCAGTGCCGCCACCTTGGGCGCATCCCAGCGCATGATATAGGCATGGCGCGGATTTTCGATCATGAAATCCTGATGATAGCCTTCAGCCGGGTAAAAGGCGGCATATTTCTCGATACGAGTCACAATCGGGCGCGACCATGTTTTTGCGGCGGTCAGCTGGGCGATATAGGCCTTGGCGACGCGGCCCTGTTCGGCGCTTAACGGCACGATGGCGGTGCGATATTGCGCGCCGCTATCGGGGCCTTGGCGGTCCTTTAACGTGGGGTCGATAATCACCGAGAAATAGATGCGCAGCAATTCATCATAGCGGATCACTGCGGGATCATAGGTGACGCGCACTGCCTCTGCATGACGGGTCTGGCCAGCCGATACCTTGTCATAACTCGCATTGGCTTTGCCATCGCCATGATAGCCGGACACGACGCTGGACACGCCCTTGGTGTGGCTGAAAACGCCCTCAACGCCCCAGAAACAGCCGCCAGCAAAGATCGCGACTTTTTTGCCGGCGCTTTCCTTGGCTTTTGCGGTGGCAGCAGGGGCGGCGACCACCGCTTCGGCGGCCTGAACCGGGGAATCGGGCAGGACCAAGCTGGCCCTAAGGATTAGGGCGCTGCTGGCCAAGGCCGCACTGAACAGCCAGTTGCTCATTTGCCGCTCACGCTTTCGATCAACGGCTGGGCATTGGCATCGGCCGTTAACGCCATGGGATTGGCCGCCATCAACAGCGCAGCACCTATGGCAAAACCAAATACGAAGCTGCTGAACACCGAGCTTTTGATGAAATTCAACATGGGGTTATTCCTTGTCATGCCCGCCTAATCATGCCCGATGGTTCGTGCGCGAAGCCGGATTGGTTACGGCCCATCGAAAGAATGTCGGGTGCGGCACGATTCGTCCGGGGGCGGGGAACCGTGCCGTCGCAGATTTGCGTAGGCGCGCCTGTCTGTCGTCGCTGTGAATAGCAACACAGCAAGGGAGGATTTTTTGCGGCTGTCAGCCCAGTCGTGCGAAGGCTGCGCCAATCCGTTTGAGCGCCTGATCCAGCACGTCGTCGCTTGCGGCAAAGCTTAAACGAAAGCCGTTTTCGCCGCCAAAGGAACTGGCCGGGACCAACGCAACGCCCGCTTCTTCGATCAGATAGCGGCACAAGGCCTCATCATCGCCGATGATATTGCCATCGGGCGTGGTTTTGCCGATCAGGTCCGGGGTTTCGCAATAGGCATAGAATGCCCCCTCGGGCGGAAACACAACGACGCCGGGCATGGCCGACAGGGCACCGCACACCAATGTCCGCCGCCGGGCAAAATGCATAACCCAACCGGTCAGAAAATCCTGCGGCCCCTGCAAAGCTGCCAAAGCGCCCGCCTGGCTGATCGAACTGGGATTGCCCGCGCTGTGCGATTGCAGTTTGGCCATGGCCGAAATCAGCCATTGCGGCCCGGTGGCATAGCCGATGCGCCAGCCGGTCATCGCATGGCTTTTGGCTAGACCATTCACGGTCAGCACCCGGTCTGCGAGATCGGGTGCAATCTGGGCCAAGCTGGCGTGCGGCGCGTCGCCATAGCGGATCGGGCGATAGATATCGTCGCTCAGCACCATGACATGCGGATGGGCGCGCAGCACATCGGCCAAGGCCGCCAGATCATCGGCGCTATAGATCGCGCCGGTGGGATTGCCGGGGCTGTTAAGGATCAGCCAGCGGCTGCGCGGGGTGATAGCATCGGCCAGTTGCATGGCGCTCAGCCGATATCCGGCGCTCTGGCTGGTTGGGACGATGCGCGCTTCGCCGCCGCAATAGCGCACGATTTCGGGATAGCTGACCCAATAGGGTGCCGGGATGACCACTTCATCGCCGGGATCGAGCGTCGCGGCCAGCGCGTGGAAAATCGCCGGTTTGCCGCCTGCGGTAATAATCACGCCGTCGGGCGTTGCGGCAATGCTCATATCCTGCGTGAACATGTCCGCCACCGCTGCCCGCAAGGCCGCGGTGCCCGCCACAGGCGTATAGCGCGTTTGCCCAGCGCGCATGGCGTCGTTTGCCGCGTCGATGACATGGGGCGGCGTATCGAAATCAGGTTCGCCCACCGATAGCGAGATGATGTCGCGCCCTGCGGCGCGCAGGCTGGTCGCCAGATCGGTAATTGCGGTGGTGCGCGACGCCGCGATGCGGCCCATGGCTTTGGACGGGTGCATAGGGCTTAGCTCGCGATCAGGCGGGCGGGCATCAGGCCGCGCAGGGCATTGCCGATGAAAAAGCCGCCTACCAGTTGTTCAGCAGTCACATCGCCCTCCACGGCTTCGCCCTTGTCGATCAGGCTGCGGCGCAGCACACCGGGGAGCAGGCCGTGAGACAGGGCGGGGGTGATCAGCGTTTCGCGATCTGCTACAAATATGTTGGTAAAGCTGCCCTCGGTCACCTGACCGGCCTCATTGACGAACAGCATTTCGGCGGCCCCTTGTGCAACAGCTTGTTGCCGCGCCTCGTCATAAAAGCGGCGGTCGCTGGTCTTGTGGCGCAATCGCCAATCATCGCCTGCGACCGGCAGGGGCATCAGCATCACTGGAACCGGGCTGCCCAATGGTGCGGGCAGGGGCGACAATTCAATCGACCATTGCCCGCTGCGCGCCAGCATCAGGCGGACAC
>JBGSTI010000296.1:0-4585 GCA_041736605.1 Sphingomonadaceae bacterium | reverse complement strand
TCATATTCAGCAATCGACGTGCGCACGAAATTGGCCTGTGTTTCGGCTATTTCAGCAGATGTGCCCGGCGGCGGAACAAAGCGCGCCTGCCCGCCTTGCAAATGCGCCAGCAAAGCGGCGTTACGCGCGGCAATCACCTCGGCGGTCAACAGGCCCTGGCTAGCCTGTTCGGCATCGGCCCCGGCAAGCGTTGGGTCCAGTTCGACCAGCAATTGTCCGGCCTTCACCCTCTGGCCATTGCGCACATGAATGGCGCGGACATAGCCCAGCTCGACCGGCTGGATCACCTTGACATTGCCCGATGGGATCACCTTGCCGCTGGCGGTGGCAACCACGTCCATGCGGCCCAGAAATGCCCAACCCAAAGCGACGACAAACAGCGCGCATAAAGCGAGCATAAGGTACCGAAAGCCGGGGCTTGGCGGCTTTTCCATGATTTCCAGCGCAGCGGGCAGAAATTCATGATCGGACTGTGGGCGCGCCTTGGCCTCGCGCTCGTCCTGATGCTTCCAGCTGGCTTGCAGGATCATCCAGTGCCGCGCCATTGCAGGGAAGCGTGATGCCATGCGGTCGGAAAGGCTCATGCCATCTGCCCCATCATTGTGGCCCCATTTGCTTGGCGTATAGTTGGGCATATCGCCCGCCCGCCTTGACCAGTTCGGCATGGGTGCCAATTTCCGTCACTTCGCCGCCTTCGACCGTGATGATGCGGTTGCATTGCCGCACGGCAGACAGGCGGTGGGCGATGATGATGACGGTGCGGCCCTGTGCGATGCTGGCCAGATTGGTCTGGATAATTTCTTCGCTTTCAGCATCAAGCGCCGATGTCGCTTCATCCAATATGAGGATACGTGGATCGTTGATCAGCGCGCGGGCAATGGCCATGCGCTGACGCTGGCCGCCCGATAGGTTGCCGCCGCGCTCGTCAATCACGGTGTCATAGCCATGGGTCAGTTGCAGGATAAACTCATGCGCGCCTGCCAATTGCGCCGCGGCCATCACGGCCTCCATCGGCCGCGTGGGATCGCCCAGCGCGATATTCTCGCGCACAGTGCGGTTGAACAATATGTTTTCCTGCAACACCACGCCAATCTGGCGGCGCAACCAGGGCGGATCGACCAAGGACAGATCGACGCCATCGACCAGTACCCGCCCCTGTTCGGGCACATAAAGCCGCTGCACCAATTTGGTCAGCGTGGATTTGCCCGACCCCGATGGCCCAACAATGCCCAGCATTTCGCCGGGCGCAATCTCCAGCGATACGCCGCGCAGCGCCTCTGGCGCATCGGGGCGATAGCGAAAGCGCACCTTGTCAAAGGTAACGGCCCCCGCAATGGGCGGCAGGCTGGCCCGACCGGGATTATATTCGGGTTCTGCGGGTGCATTCAAAACATCGCCCAGCCGGTCGACCGAAATGCGCACCTGCTGAAAATCCTGCCATAATTGCGACAGGCGCAGGATCGGGGCCGATACACGCCCCGCCAGCATGTTGAACGCCACCAGCGAGCCGACGCTAAGGTCACCCGCAATCACCGATTTGGCCCCGAAATACAGGATAGCGACGGTGGTAAGTTTCGACACCAGTTGGATCAGATGGCTGCCGGTATTGGCGAGCTTGGCCACATCGAAACCGACATTGGTATAGCCGGAAAACAGCTTTTCCCAGCGGTCGCGCATTTGCGGCTCCACCGCCATGGCCTTTAGCGTGCCGATGCCAGTGACGCTTTCCACCAGAAAGGACTGGTTCTCCGCGCCGCGCCGGAATTTTTCTTCCAGCATATTGCGCAGTGGCGGCGAGATAAACACCGAAATCGCGATATAGAGCGGGATCGAGAGGAGCACGATCAGCGTCAGCAACGGCGAATAGAGGAACATCACGGCGAAAAACACCACAGTGAAGAACAGGTCGATCACCACTGTGACTGCATTGGACGTTAAAAATTCGCGGATCCGCTCCAGCTCGCGCACACGCGCCACGCTGTCGCCCACACGCCGCGCTTCGAAATAGCTGAGCGGCAGGTTGAGCAAATGGCGGAACATGCGCGAACTCAATTCGCTGTCCACGCGGTTGGTGGTGTGCGCAAACAGCCAGTTGCGCAGGCCCGACATGACGGTTTCAAAAATCAGGATCACTGTCAGGCCGAACGCCAACACATCCAGCGTGGTCAGCGACTGGTGCACAAGCACCTTATCAATCACCAACTGGAAAAAGATTGGCGAAATCAGGCCCATCAACTGCAAAAAGAACGACGCGATCAGCACGTCGCGCAAGGGCTTGCGATATTTGACCAGGGCCGGGATGAACCAGCTGATGTCAAACGGGCGCTTGTCCCCCGCCATGGCTTCGCGGCTGGTCATCAGCAGGACGCGCAGGGCAAAACGATCGGCAAGGTCCGCTGCGGTCCATATTTCGGGCCGTTCGGCATTGCCGCGTTGCACCAGATAGCGCGGATTGACGCTGTCTTCCTCGATCTTCAGCAGGATTACCGCGTCGCCATCAACGCAGTCCATCAGCGCGGGCAATGGCAATTTGCGCAAGTCATCTGCATTGGCGCGGCGCAAACGCGCAATCAGACCCAGTTTCTTGGCAATGCGCGACAGGTCTTCAAGGCTGTAAGGATCATCGCCGCGCCCACGATCATGCGCAATCTGATCGGGATCGGCAGGCGTGCCCAGAAACTTGGCCAGCAATATGAAACAGGCAAGCGACGGGTGAACAAAGGCCTGTGTTGCCCCGGCACCGTCTGACAATGGCTTGTCTAATGAAGGCTTTGCATCACCTGCTTCATCCTCATGGCCTGCCTCTTCACGTTTGAATGTCACAGACTGATCGACCCCAATTATCGGCTTTGGTCTGCCGCTATAGCAATATTGGTTCAGGCAGCAAAAATTATTGTGATGCGCAGACATCAATCCGATGCCGCGCGACAACATGCTTGACCGGCGCACGGGCTTGCGCCTTGATGGCAGCAACAAAACCGCCTGTGGCCCGCTTCGAATCATTGCAGTGCGCCGGAAAAGCGCGGTCATATTTATGAGGGGTCATGATCGTGCAGACTGCCAAGCCCTATTTGATTTATGCGCTGATCGTACTGATCGGATGCGATCTGGCCTGGGCAATCGGGGTTGAGGGGGCGCGCTGGAATGGCGTGCCGGTGATGTTCCTGTGTGCCTTGCTGGCCTTTGCGATCAACTGGCTGGCCGCCATCCCGGCGATCCTGAAACAGACCGAGCATTTTTACGATCTGACCGGCGCGGCGACGTATGTCAGTGTTACTGTGCTGGCGCTGGTGTTGACCGGGCGGCGCGATGTGATGGCACTGGTGGCAGCAGCGATGGTGCTGATCTGGTGTCTGCGTCTGGGCATCACGCTGTTTCGCCGGGTCCGCCGCGATGGTGAGGACAAACGCTTCCGCACCATCAAGATCAAGCCACTGCGCTTTTTTGGCGCTTGGACCACGCAGGGCCTCTGGGTGGTGCTGACATCGGCCTGCGCCTTGGCAATCATCACCCTGCCGCAACCGGCCAGCATCAGCCCGCTTTTCTGGCTGGGTGTGGCGATCTGGGCCTTGGGCTTTGGCATTGAGGCCGTGGCCGATGCGCAGAAAGTGGCGTTTCGCGCCAATCCTGCGAACAAGGGGCGCTTTATCGATAGCGGGCTGTGGGCCTGGTCGCAGCATCCCAATTATTTTGGCGAGATTTTGCTGTGGGTGGGTGTTGCCATTGCCGCTGTGCCGTTGCTCACCGGCTGGGCATGGCTGGCGTTGATTTCGCCGGTATTTGTCTATCTGCTGCTCACCCGCGTCAGTGGTATCCCGCTACTCGATATTCAGGCCAAGCTGAAATTTGGCGATGATCCGGCCTATGCCGCCTATGTGCGCCGCACCGCCAAGCTGTTTCCGCGTCCGCCGGGCAATTGAGCCGGGGCAATTGCGCTTGCACCCCCGCATAGTGTGATTAAAGTCCAGTCACATTATGGTAAAGCCCTGTCGCCATAAAACTGGCGCGGACGGACGATAGCGGGAGAAGCGAAGGTCATGAATGAACTGATGCAAGGCGGCAATGCGCCAGTTTCGGGCACCGATATCAATGTGTCGCTAAACTGGACCGCCGCCGGTGCCGAGGGCGATATCTCTGCCTATCTGCTCACCGAAAGCGGCAAGGTGCGCGGCGATCATGACATGATCTTTTATAATCAGCCGACAGGCGGCAATGACGCGGTGCGCTATACGCCCGGCGGCACAGCCAAGGGTGCGTTTGATATCAACCTGTCGGCCCTGCCCGCCGATGTTACCCGCATCGTGTTTTGCGTGACCATTGATACCGCGCAAACGCCGGGCAAGACGCTGTCTGCCCTGTCTGACGCCAAAATCAGCGTGGCCCCGCGCGGTGGCGCAGCAGAGCTTGGCTTTGCCCCTGCGCTGGCTGGCGCAAGCGAAGTGGCGATGACCTTTGGTGAGCTTTACCTGCGCAATGGCGCATGGAAATTCCGCGCGGTTGGCCAAGGGTTCAATGGCGGGCTGGCTCCGCTGGCGCGTTCCTTTGGCATTGATGTGGCGGATGAACCGGCCGCAGCGCCGCCACC
>JBGSTI010000279.1:0-3176 GCA_041736605.1 Sphingomonadaceae bacterium | reverse complement strand
GGTGAAAGCATTGCCGATACCGCGCGCGTCCTATCACGCATGGTTGATGCGATCATGATCCGTACCGACGATCATGCCAAGATCGAGGACATGGCGCGTTACGCCAGCGTGCCGGTGATCAATGGCCTGACCGACCTGTCGCACCCATGCCAGATTGTTGCCGATCTGCTGACCGTGATCGAGCATACTAAGGCGCTGCCGGGGCTGACGATTGCGTGGCTGGGCGATGGTAACAACGTGCTCAATTCGATTATCGAGGCTGCCGGTCTGATGCGTTTCAATGTGCGCATTGGCGTGCCGCCGGGCTATGATCCTGATGCCGGGTTCATCGCGCGTGCCAATGCTGCCGGGGCCAGCATCACAACCCACCGTGACGCGGCAGAGGCGGTCGCTGGGGCCGATGTGGTCGTCACCGATACGTGGATTTCGATGGGGCAGGCCCATGCCGAGGCCAAGCTGGCGGCGATGATGCCCTATCAGGTCAATGCCGCGTTGATGGCACAGGCCCGGCCCGATGCGCTGTTCCTGCACTGCCTGCCCGCGCATGTGGGTGAGGAAGTGACGGCGGACGTTATCGAAGGGCCGCAATCGGTGGTCTTTGACGAGGCGGAAAACCGCCTGCACGCGCAAAAATCGGTGCTGCTCTGGGCGTTTGGAAAGCTGTGACCCCAAATGGCTGAGGAAATTCGCTGCGATCAGCCTTTGGTCTTTTCGCTGCCCGCGCTGAACGCGCGTGGGCGGGTGGTGCGGCTGGAGGGGGTGCTCGACGATATCCTGTCGGCGCATGATTATCCGATGCCGGTGATGCGCGTGCTGGGCGAGGCCGTGACGCTTGCCGCTCTGATGGGCAGCCTGATGAAAGAGGCCGGCAGCCAGATGACCATGCAGGCACAGACGCCGGACGGCCCCGTGGACCTGCTGGTCGCTGATTACCGCCAGGGCGAATTGCGCGGCCATGCCCGGTTTGACGCGGCCCGCGTTGCTGATCTGGGGCCGCATCCGGCGCTCAAGACGTTGCTTGGCGATGGTTATCTTGCCATCACCTTTGATCTGGCGACATCGGGCGAACGCTATCAGGGCATTGTGCCGCTGGAGGGCGATTCGCTGGCGCTAGCGTGTCAGCATTATTTTGAACAGTCCGAGCAATTGCCCACGCTGATCCGCATCGCTGTCGACAAACGCGAAGGTCATTGCCGTGCAGGCGGCCTGATCGTCCAGCATCTGCCCGATGGTGAGGAAGGGCGCGAGCGACTGCACACGCAAATGGACCATCCCGAATGGGAACATGTGCTGGCGCTGGCTGATACGATCACCGATGATGAATTGCTTGATCATGACCTGTCGATGGAGGATCTGGTCTGGCGGTTGTTTAACCAGGATCAGCCGATGGTCAGCGCCGGGCCGCAATTGTCCAAGGGCTGCCGCTGCACCTTGGCGCATTTCCGCGACGTGATTGGCCGCTTCCCCGCCGATGATCGCGCCGACATGATCGACGATGACGGCCTGATCCACGTCGATTGTGCGTTTTGTTCAAAGCGGTTTGATCTGGAACCGCTGGAGTTTTAAAGCGCGCGTACCCCGGCGAAAGCCGGGGTCCAGTGGGTAACTGGTAACGCTGCAATTGGTGCGCAGAACTGGACCCCGGCTTTCGCCGGGGTACTTGGGGGTACGACCCTTTTGCCCCTCTAACGCACATTGTCACACTTTGCCGTCTCGATTTTGCCGCAATCCACAGGCATAACATCGCTCATAAAGTTTCCATTCATCGTATCTATGGAACAATTGGTCGCACAGGGTCGTTAAGGCGGAGACAAGAGTGGCGCACCGCATCGCCGTTTTGTGCGCCGGGATTATCCCGGAACGTGTCGATCTGGTTCAGGATTTCGTGAAATGAAAATGTTTCGTATAATGGCAGCAACAGGCGTGATGGCCGCCGGATTGGTGGCGATGCCTGCGCCTGCCCAGGCCCCGGGCCTTGCCATGCTGGACCGGCTTGAGGCGGGGCAGTGGGAATTTCGCTCGCGCGAAAACCCCCGCGATACGGCGCGTATCTGCCTGAAAACAGGCCGCGAAATGCTGCAAATCCGCCATCAAGGCCTCAATTGCCGCCGTTTTGTGATCGCCGATCAGCCCAATAGCGTCACCGTGCAATATAGCTGCGCGGGGCAGGGCAATGGCCGCACCAGCGTGAAATTTGAGACGCGCCAGCTGGTGCAAGTGTCGAGCCAGGGCATTGACGATGGCTCACCCTTCGCCATCGATCTGGAAGGACGTCGCACGGGCGCCTGCACGGCGGGTTGACCACCAATCGGGCAAAAAGATGTGGTTAAGAGCAATTTAACCATTTGGCGCTAAACCGGTTCTTGTACCGCTCTTCATGGTACGCTTTCCTCCCTTTCTGGTCGTTATGACCAAACTGGGCCGGACTGTTCAGGCAGCCCGGCCCGTTTTGTATTGTCGGCATGGGTCAAGCTGGCTTATCGGGGCGGGATGACCAGCAATGCTTCCTCATCCGCCCCTGCCGCTATTGTCCTGCTGTCTGGCGGGCTTGATTCGATGGTGTCCGCCGCGATTGCGCGCGAACAGGGCTATCGCCTGTTGCGCTAACCATCGATTATAATCAGCGCCATCGGGTAGAGATTGAATCGGCGCGGGCCATCGCCGCGCATCTGGGCGCCGAACGCCATATCGTGCTGCCGCTGGATCTGCGCCAGTTCGGCGGTTCGGCGCTGACCGAGGATATCGATGTGCCCAAGGGCGGCGTTGGCGATGATATTCCGGTCACCTATGTGCCCGCGCGCAACCTGATTTTTCTGTCGCTGACATTGGGCTGGGCCGAGGCTGTCGGTGCGCAGGATATCTTCATTGGCGTCAACGCGCTGGATTATTCAGGCTATCCCGATTGTCGGCCAGAGTTCATTTCCGGCTTTCAGGCGCTGGCCGATCTGGCGACCAAGGCGGGCGATCAGGGCCAGCCCTTCACGATCCGCGCACCGCTGCAATTTCTGGGCAAAGCTGACATCGCGCGCGAAGCCGCACGGCTGGGGCTGGACCCTGCGATGAGCTGGTCTTGCTATGACCCCACGCCCGAGGGCCAAGCCTGCGGCCTGTGCGACAGCTGCCGCCTGCGCAAGGCGGGCTTTGCTGATGCGGGGCTGGTAGATGACACTGGGTAC
>JBGSTI010000274.1:0-9554 GCA_041736605.1 Sphingomonadaceae bacterium | reverse complement strand
TTCTTTAATTCCCCATCACCACTGCGTCCACGCTGCCACTCGTCACGGCGTGATAACCGCTACGGGTCTTGGCATAGATGCGCGTCGCAATCTGGCGCCCCCAATCGCCCTGTGCCCATAATATCTTGAACAGCGGCAGCACGAATTTGCGGCGGCCGACGCGGGCAAGGAAATCCTCTGCCACCGGAACGGCCGGTTCATAGCGATTGGCCAAAGCGAGATTGAGCCACGAAAACAGCACTTCATTATTGCCAGTGGCTGATAGACTCAGGCTTTCATCGAGCAATTCCAGCCGCTCAGGCCTTTGCTTGCGCGCGATGCTGTTCAAAAAGCGCAGCCGCTCGGCGGTCGTCCAAATTTTCCAGTCGGTGGGCGATAGCGCCGCACTGTCTTTGCCAAAGGCGCTGACTGCGGCATCGATATTGGCGAACGCTTGCGCATCGGGCCGCGCGACATTAGCAGGCCAGCCGGGGCCGTAAATCCAATCCTCCAGCATCAGCTGCTTTTCCAACGCCATATCGCCGCGCACCAGATTGGCGCGCATATCCGCCAGCAACATGGCCGACGTCGCAGGCTGAAACGCATGCTTGTCAAACCATCCGCGCAGCCAAGCGTCAAAGCGGTCGCGCCCGACAATCCGCTCGGTGGTGCGCAGGAACGTCGCGCCCTTGTCATAAACAATGCCGCCTGCGCTGCCATCGGGATCATCCATGCCGGGTGGCAGGCGCAGGCGGGTGATATCGGCGTCCAGCCCATGTTCGGCCATGGCGCTCTCGGCATCGGCAAAGGACAAAGCCTCTTCCTGACGAGCACGGCGAACACCATAGAGTTCCTCCATCACCCGGTTTTCGAAATAGCTGGTGAAGCCTTCATTCAACCAGCCATCGGCCCATGTCGCGTTGGTTACCAGATTGCCCGACCAGCTATGCGCCAATTCGTGCGCCACCAGACTGACCAGCGACTTATCGCCCGCAATGAATGTGGGCGTCAGGAACGTCAGCACCGGATTTTCCATGCCGCCATAGGGAAAGCTGGGCGGCAGCACGATCACATCATAGCGGCCCCAGCGATAGGGGCCATAAAGCTTCTCGGCGGCTTCAACCATACGTTCTGTATCGACCAGTTCCGCCGCCGCGCGGTCGATCATCGCTGGTTCGCTCCACACACCAGTGCGCGGACCAAGCTCACGAAACACGATATCGCCCGCCGCAATCGCGATCAGATAGGGGGCAACAGGCTTGTCCATCGTAAAGCGGAATTTGCGATGGCCCGGCTCCATGGTGGAATGGCTGGACTCGCGCGCGCCAGACATCACGACGGTCAGCGGTTCTGGCGCAGTGATTTCAGCGTCCCATGTCTGGCGGATACCGGGGCTGTCCTGTGTGGGTATCCAACTGCGGTTCAGCGTCGGCTGGCCCTGGCTCAACAGATAGGGATGCTTGCCGCCTGCGGTCTGCTCTGGGTTCAGCCATTGCAAGGCCTCGGCCCCCGGCGCGCTGCGATAGGCGATCTGGATCGTGCGATGCGTGCCTATCGTCACGGTGATAGGTGCGCCTTTAACCGGGTCTTGTGAGCCGATGGTAAAGGGCAGAGGTTGGCCGCTGACGCTTGTAATGCCGGTGATTTCCAGATTGCGGCTATCGAGCACGATGGTGTCGGCATCGCTCTTGGCATCGATGGAAAGGGTCGCGGTACCGAGAACCTGTTTGCTCTGAAAATTAAGCGCCAGATTCAAGCTAACATGCGTCACCCGCGCGACCAATGGCTGGGCATAGGTATAAGGATCCTGCGCGTCAGGCGTGGTCAGAATTGGCGCAACCATGCGGGATATGGCCGGGGGAGTGGCTGCAATATCCTCGGCCGCTGGCGCAGCGCAGGCGGAAACACAAAACGTGCATAAAAAAATAAGCAAAAGGCGCAAGTTACGCTCCACACAAAGGCGATATCGTTCACCTTCTAGTGGGAATTAAGCATAAGGCAATTGTGGGAGAGGTTAACCGACCTGTCGATGACCCACAAAACTGCCTGTCGCATTGCAATTGACAGGCTTGCGTGGCTGGGCGGAGTTCAGGGACGCAAAAATGCGATCCAGAATGGTTTGCCCAACCTTTGTAATGCATACAAATGTCCGCCGTTTGTCCTCTGGGTCAGGCGTTCGAACAATCAAATGCTCCGCCTGTAATGTTTGCAAGCTCCGTAAAATCGTCGCTAATGGAAATTCAGCATAACGTCCGATGTCTGACACGGAATACCGCAAACCATTGATTCTGGCGACGTTCAATTCGACTAAAATTGCCCAACCAATATCACCAAATTTTTGACGTGGTAAAAATTGTTCCCTAGAATTATACAGCGCCATCTGTTGATTAAGGAAATCTAAATAATGATCCTTAAAAAATTGTGAACTTTCGCCATCTATCTTGTGACAAATTTCATCAATTTTGGCAAAAATCTCATCAAACTCTTGAATTTTGGAGGCCATAACAATTGCCTTTGTCACATCTTGCAAAATAGTAATTTAGCTTAAGGGAAAAGTCATGTCACGAGGGTGCGTGACAAATTTGTTGTCATGTGATCTGGGGACATGTATAGTTTTTTCACGAAAATATAGGTATTTTTGCTTAAGAAAAAATCACGATATATCAGTGTTTTGCTGAGGAGGGGACTATGCCCCTAGACCATCCATTGCGATTATCACCGAATGACACGGTCGTGTCATTGCTGGATCAATTTGCAGATGAGGTTAAATCGCTGGGTGTTGTCGCGGGACTTTACACGTTGGTCCCGCCCTTTCATTCGCAGGTGGGAAAGCGCGCTGTCGTTAGCCATTTTGGCTTCCCTAGTGAAATTGCCGCTGCCTATCTTGACCCCAAGATCCAATCGAACGATCCATTTCCTGACATGGTGGTTCAGTGCGGTCGCACGATGACGTGGCGCGAAGCTATAGCAGAGTTTGCACCACCCGCTGATCAACTGGAGCGCTATGAGCAATTGAAAGCTGCTGGGCATCCCGATGGCATTGCTTTGCCCTTATATGGGCCGAATGGGCGTGCTTCATATGCAGCGTTGTCACTGGGCCGCAATATCGTAGCTGATGATGCAAATTTGGTGCGCGAGTTCATCAACATTGGCCAATTTTATCATCGTAAAATATGCGTAGCCATCATGAGAGATCATGCAAGGCGGGTAAGTTTTTCAAAAAGACAAACAGAGGTTATTTACTGGATTGCTCGTGGAAAATCGACGCCGGACATCGCGACGATTATGGGCGTTTCCCCTGCGACTATTGATACATTCATCCGGCGCATTTATGCAAAGCTTGATGTCAATGACCGGGTGACGGCGGTCATTGAAGCAATGGCACGCGGCCTTTTGCGTTTCTAATTTACGCCGTCACCGCCGCCAATGCCGCCACGAACTTGGGCAGATTATGCATGGTCAGCCCGGCAATGTTGATGCGGCCCGATCCCGCCATGTAAATGGCATGATCATCGCGCAGCGCCTTGATCTGATCCGCGTTGAGCGGCAGCGTCGAGAACAGACCGTTCTGATGCTGCAAGGGTTTCAAATCGACGCTGCCCGCCATGCCATAGCCTGCCAGCGCATCGCGCACTTCGCGCATCCGCGCGCGCATCTCGTCCACTTCGGCCAGCCAGTCGGCGGTCAGGGCTTCGTCTTCCAGAATCAGGCGCACGGCAGCGGCGCCATGATCGGGCGGCATTGACCAATTGGCGCGGGCAAAGGCCGCGGCGTTGGAAACAATGGCGGGCAGGCCATCGGCGTCCTTGGCAACGATATAGATCGCACCGACGCGGTCACGATACAGGCCGAAATTCTTGTCACAGCTATAGGCGACCAGCGCCTGCGGCACTTTGGCCAGCACCGCGCGCAGGCCGTAATTATCGGCATCCCAGCCCTGGCCCAAGCCATGATAGGCAATGTCGATCACCGGGAAAATCTGGCGCGCGGCCAGCGTTTCGGCGATTTCGTCCCATTGGGCTTCGCTATAATCCAGGCCCGTAGGGTTGTGGCAGCAGCCGTGCAGCAGAAACGCATCGCCTTCGCCCGCCGAAGCCAAAGCCGCGCGGGTCGCTTCAAAATCAATGGTCTGTGTGGCGATATCGGCATGGGTAAAGGTTTCAACCGGCAGGCCCACCGCCTTCAGGATCTGTGCATGGTTGGGCCAGCTGGGCACGCCCAGAAACATCCGCTTGGTGCCCGCCGCCTTCAGCAAATCGGCCGCCAGACGCACCGCGCCGGTGCCGCCGGGGGTTTGCAAACCGTCCACACGGCCCAGCACATCGGTTCCGGCAAACACGCGGGGGGCCAGGGCGCGGACAAAGCCCATATCGCCTTCGGGGCCAAGATAGGCCTTGCTATCCTGCATCTCCACCAGCTTGCGCTCTGCTGCCTTGATCGCGCGGAATACCGGGGTTGCGCCGTCTGCTGTGCGATAGACGCCAACGCCAAGGTCGATCTTGTCCGCCGCAGGATCAGCGGCATATAGCTTGATCAGCGCCAGCAGCGCATCGGCGGGTTGGGCGGTCAGGCGGTCAAGCATCGCAGCAATCTCTCTTGATAGGCATCATAGCAGGGGAGGGGCGGGGCTGCTTTCGCCGCCCGCCATGCGTGCGCGCCATGCCGCCTGAGGGGGCGAAGGGCAACAAAAAAAGGGGCCGGAACGATCCTTTCGGTCAATCCGGCCCCATTTGTCTTCCCTCAGTTGCGACCCAAGGGGCAGTCAATGGTAATATTCGTGCGCGATCGCGATCAGAACGGCAACCAACGCTGATTCTTGGAAAACTTCATATAGCCGACATTCGCGCCCAGCCGCAGGCCAACACCCAGCCGAATGGGGATCAACACCACATCGCCGCGCCGCAGATAGCTGGCGTTAAAGCCGCCGATCAAATAGGCCGCGCCTTCGCCCGCGCCATAACGTTTATACAATTCCTCGGTGTCGTGCAGATTATAGACCAGCACAAAGCTGTTCCCGGCATTGGCACCGGCATCAATGCCGATGGACGGCCCAGTCCAGTAAACCTGCTTTTGCCCTTCGATCTTGTGATACAAGGTGCCCGATCCATAGCGCACGCCAACAACAAACGCGCCGCCCGCCTCGCGCCCGACGATATAGCCATTGGGCTCGCCCTGATCTTTCAGAATGTCTTCGATCATCCGCGCGAGGCCTTCGGCACCCTTGCCAAACACGCCCTCGGCCGCGCCGATCAGGTCATCGCGCTGATAGGTCGCGCCGCTGGCCGCTTCGGACGAGGTGGGTACCTGAACCGTGGGATCATAGCCGCCGCTGGGATCAGCATAATCGACGCCAGCGGTGCTTTGCGGCACCGGATCGACCGGCGGCAATTGCGACGGCACCGATGGCGCGCCAATATCGGCATCAATCGCGGCATTGGGATCAATGGTCTGCATTTGCGCTTGGGCCGGGGCGAGGGGCAGCGCGGCAAGGCCCAGCGCCAAACAGAGCATTTTTACACCATCAGTGAATTTGCCGAAACGACCTGTCATTGCTTGCTCCCGCCCGGTAAATGGCCGCAAATCGCGGCTGCGCATCTATCCGATTGCCTGAATGCCGCCGCTTTTGCCGCAAACACAATGAACCGGCGATGAGCCGAATCCTTTTTGCGGCACACCGAATCGCGCAAGAGCTAAAACATCGCATCGCGGGCAAAAATTGCCCATTGCCAGCCCGGTATCGCATGGCTATAGCCCCGCAAATGCCGCAATGGCCGTCAGGGAGACGTGGGTGAGTGGCTGAAACCAACGGTTTGCTAAACCGTCGTGCTGAGAATTCGGCACCGAGGGTTCGAATCCCTCCGTCTCCGCCATTGCTTGCTCAATCTGCCACCAAAGCCCCCAACGCCGCTGCCATGCGTGGGGCAATGTCATCCTCACTACAAATATCGACCAGCGCCAACCCGTCGATGATGGCGATGATCGCTGCGGCGGTGCCCTCGCGGTCGGCGGTTTCGGGCAGGTCCATCCGCGCGTCGACCCATGCCCGGAATCCGGCCATTACTTGCGCCACAATGGCGGGAAATGGCGCTTCGCCTCTGGAGGCGGCGGCGACCACTTCGACCCAAAGCCGCATGAAGCGGCGCATGTCTGGCCCGGTGGTAAAGGCGGCGGCGCGGCGGATAAGCTCTGCGGGTTTTAGTGGGGGTTGTTCGGGGATGGCGTCGGCCAGCCGTAGCGCCAGTTCCCCCGCGACGCGCGCCATGACTGTAGCCAGAATCTCGGCCTTGTCGGTAAAATAGTAGAGCAGCATACGGTCGCTGACCCCGGCGGCTGCGGCCAATTGGCGCAGGCTGGTCTGCGCCAGGCCGCGCTCCAGCATATGCGCCGCTAGCCTGTCCACCACCGTTTCGCGCTGTGTTTCCCGGATACCCATTTTGCCCTTGTAGCACGCACTACGCCGGGTTACTATGTAGCAGTCGCTACAAGGAGTCGCATCCATGCCATCGCTGTATCAGACCCTTCCATTTGTCGCTGTTGTCTTGGCGGTTTTGGCCATGATAACCGCTGGGTTGCGGCCCTTGAAAAACTGGCTTGTTCCCGCCTTAGTCTGCGTGCTGTTCGCTGGTTGGTCGCTTTATACCATCGCGGTTGAGGGGCCGATGGGCTTTTGGGCGGTGCATAGTCTCAATGCCTGGGGCAATCAGGTGTTGTTTGATCTGTTGATCGCGATCAGCATCGGCTGGGTTCTGATTTTGCCCCGTGCTCGCGCGGCTGGCATGCCCATCTGGCCGTGGCTGGCGCTGATCCTGTGCACGGGTTGTGTTGGTTTGTCGGCCATGTTGGCTCGGTGTCTTTATCTTGAAAATCGTCAAGCTGTTTGAAGAGGAGGCTTTGCCATGATCCTGTTCCGCCTGTTTCTCGCCGCCTGTTTTGTCGCTATTCTAGCCTATACCGGGGTGACCATCAGCCAGCATGGCTGGAATCTGCTCCCCGTGTTCTTTGGTGACATGGCGGCAATGGGTTGGGCCGGGCAGTTCAATCTGGATTTCATGACCTTTCTGATGCTCTCGGCCATATGGGTGGCGTGGCGGCATCAATTTTCGGCTGGCGGGCTGGCGCTGGCGGTGTTGGCGGCTTTTGGCGGCATGCTGTTTCTGTCGGCCTATTTGCTGGTGCACAGCGGGCGTAGCGGCGGCGATGCCAAGATTTTGCTGCTGGGCGAGGGCCGGGCCAAGGCTGGATAAAAATAAGGCAAATTTCAACACTTCCTAATCGCGTGTTAACCAACTTTTAGGGCTTTTCCTTCACTCATCGCTGTGAAGCCGGTTCCTCGCCGGCACCATATCGAAGGGGAAAGCCTGTCATGGCCGCAAATTCACAGGAAACGGGCAAGATCAGCGGACATAAGGGCGATGCGCCCGTTGATGTCGCCATTATCGGTGCGGGGCCAGCGGGCCTGACCGCGGCCTATCTGCTGTCCAAACGCGGGCTTTCGGTGACGGTGATCGAAAAAGACCCGCATTATGTGGGCGGGATCAGCCGCACGGTGGAGCATGAGGACTATCGCTTTGACATTGGCGGCCATCGCTTTTTCTCGAAATCGCGCGAAGTCGTGGATTTGTGGAACGAGATTCTGCCCGATGATTTTATCCAGCGCCCGCGCATGAGCCGCATCTATTATGAGGGCAAATTTTACAGCTATCCGTTGCGCGCGTTTGAGGCGCTGTTCAACCTTGGCATCTGGCGCTCGACGCTGTGCATGGCCAGCTATGCCAAGGCCAAGATGCTGCCCAAGACCAAGGTGCGCAGCTTTGAAGACTGGACGACCAACCAGTTTGGCTGGAAGCTCTATTCGATCTTTTTCAAGACCTATACCGAGAAAGTATGGGGCATGCCGTGCGATGAAATGTCGGCAGACTGGGCGGCACAGCGGATCAAGGGGCTGAGCCTGGGTGCGGCGGTGATTGACGGGCTGAAGCGCAGTCTGGGCCTGAACAAGCGGCCCAATGACGGCATGGAAACCAAGACGCTGCTGGAAACCTTCCGCTATCCGCGCCAGGGCCCAGGCATGATGTGGGAAGCGGCGCGTGACAAGGTGCTGGCCGCGGGCAATCAGGTGCTGATGGGCCATGCGCTGAAGCAATTGGCGCAGGATGCCGATGGCAATTGGCGGATGACTGCAACGTGCGCCGATGGCAGCGAAGCGGTGATTTCGGCGCGCCATGTGGTGTCGTCTGCGCCGATGCGTGAACTTTCGGCGCGTATCCACCCGCTGCCGCAAACGGCGCTGGAGGGCAGCCATTTGCGCTATCGCGATTTCCTGACCGTGGCGTTGATGATCAAATCGGACGATCTGTTCCCGGATAACTGGATCTATATCCATGATTCCAAGGTGCAGGTGGGCCGGGTGCAGAATTTCCGCAGCTGGTCACCCGAAATGGTGCCCGATCCTGCGATTGCGTGCGTTGGCCTAGAATATTTCTGCTTTGAAGGCGATGGCCTGTGGGCATCGAGCGATGCGGATCTGATCGAACTAGCGAAAAAGGAAATGGCCATTCTGGGCCTGTGCCGTCCCGAAGACGTGGTCGGCGGCGCGGTGGTGCGTCAGGAAAAGGCCTATCCGGTCTATGACGATGATTATGCCGCCAATGTCGCTGCGATGCGTGACGAACTGGAAGCGCGCTATCCGACACTGCACATGGTCGGCCGCAACGGCATGCACCGTTATAATAATCAGGATCACGCGATGATGACCGCGATGCTGACAGTGGAAAATATCATCGCCGGATCGCGTGTCTATAATATCTGGAACGTCAACGAAGACGCTGAATATCATGAAAGCGGCGAAGAGGGCGAACAGGCCGCTCTGCCCACCGCCAGCCGTGTGCCCAGCGCCGATCAGGCTGCGGCATTGGCCAGCGAGCGTGATGTGCCCAAGCGGATCGGACAGGGTGTTGACGAGGAAAAGACTGTTGTTCCGGCGCGCGGCAATGCCGGTGCGACCCGTGATGCAGCCTGAGGCCATGGGCCAAAGCGGCAGCCGGGTGACCGCCATTCTGGCGCAGCTGGTGTCGCTTTTGCCCCTGCCGCTTCAGCGCCTGCTGCATGGCACCTATCTGCGCTATGCACTGGCCAGCGTGATTGCGCTCGCCATTGATATGGGCAGTTTTCTGGCGCTGTTGCAAATGGGTGTGCTGGCGGCCCTAGCCTCTGGCATCAGCTATTCGGCCGGGATTTTAGCGCATTGGCTGGTGTCCAGCCGCGCCGTATTTACCGGAAGCGTCGCCGCACGCGGCAGTGAACGTAACCGGCAAAAGGCATTGTTCGTTGGCTCGGCCCTGCTGGGGCTGGGACTGACCGTGGCCATTGTGGCTTTGGGTGACCTATACGGATTTGACGCGCGGTTGGCGAAATTGCTGGCCATTGTCGTCAGCTTTCAGGCGACCTGGCTGGTGCGCCGCCATGTCGTGTTCCGCGCCGACCCTGTTTGACAAGGACCAGAATTTCCGATGGCCAGCGCAGCTTTGCCGATCCCGCCGGAAAGCGGCGTAGCAACCCAAACCCCCCTGTGGCGC
>JBGSTI010000273.1:0-5141 GCA_041736605.1 Sphingomonadaceae bacterium | reverse complement strand
TTAAGGTCATATAACGCGGCACCCCCGATTTAGATGACAAGGATCTGCCAGGGATGAGCGCGCCAGCCCGTTTTCCACGATTTTTCGTTACCAGCGCCGCGCCTTGCCCGTATCTGCCGGGGCGGACTGAGCGCAAGGTGTTCACCGAGCTATCGGGCAATCATGCGTCAGAGCTTTACGATGCGCTGAGCCGTATCGGTTTTCGTCGCAGCCAGAATGTCGCCTACCGGCCCAGCTGCGTCGATTGCCGCGCCTGTGTATCGGTGCGGGTCAAGGCCGAAGAGTTTGTGCCCAGCCAGAATCAGCGGCGTAGTTTGCGCCGCAATGGCGATTTGTTGATCAGCGCGTGTAAAGCTTGGTCAACTGAGGAACAATTTGATCTGTTGCGACGTTATCTATCAGTGCGTCACCCCGATGGCGGGATGGCGCAGATGGATGATCTTGATTATGCAGACATGATCGAACAAAGCCCGGTGCGCAGCTATGTGATCGAATATCGCGAGCCCAACGCCGATGGCACGCCGGGACGTTTGGTGGGGGCCTGCCTTACCGATCAGCAGGGCGACGGGCTTTCGATGATCTACAGTTTTTACGATCCAGACCTTGTCGATCGCCCCGGCCTTGGCAATTACATCATCCTTGATCATATTTTACGGGCCGCAAAGGCAGGGTTGCCATATGTTTATCTGGGTTATTGGGTCGAAGGATCGCAGCGGATGCAATATAAGGTCCGCTATCGCCCCATGGAGCGGCTCGGCCCCGAAGGCTGGGAAGAGTTTAGCGAGGAAGAACAGGAAGCGGCCTTGCGCAAGCTTACCCCGCGTGGCCAGCAGGATGCCGGGGCAGCCATGGATGTCGCCTCGCTTGCTGATCCTCAGCCCAGTTTCTTATAAGTTCGCCCATGCACCCATCAACATAGGGTGCGCTACATGAGGTTGCGCCATGCGCAATTGATGGCCTTGCCGCTCATCTGCTGCTGTCCCTTGGCTGTCAGCCCAGTATGGGCGCAGCCTGTTGCAGATGACGTTGAGGCCGAACCAGCGCCCGATCCTGAGGTCGCACAACCCGACATCATATTGACGCCATTACCCAGCACCAGCGGCAATGTCAGCGATGCGATTTTGAACGCGCCGGGCCTTTTGGGCAGCGGCATTGCCAGCGAGGCGCCGCAAGATATTTCGGTAACATCAGATTCGCCGCTTGATCCCTTGCACGAAATTAGCGCCGCCTGGCCTGAGGGTGAGGATTTGCCAGCTTTGGCCGAATTGCCAGCCTTGTCAGCCGAAGATCAGCTTGCGCTCGATACGCCAGTGGCTGTGGAAGGCGTCGCCGTCGCTGATCTGCCGCCATTGGAAGCGGCGCTGGAACAGGTGGCCGATGGCGAGACGGGTATTGCCCAGCCCGTCGCCGCGCCGCAAAGCGCCGCTGAAACACAAGTCGCAGTGGCGGTGCCCACCAGTGCCGACATATTTGGCGGTGTGCGTTTTTCCTATATCGGTGCCAGCGAGATGGAGGCGGACAGCCTGCGCGCGTTGGAGGATCGGTTCCGCGAATTGTCGGTGCTGCGCAATAGCGATGACGAAGATGAGGTGACCGTCGCGGAAATCAGCCGCCGCGCCAATACTGACAGTGATCTGATCGCCCGCATATTGCGCGTATATGGCCATTATGATCCGGATATTTTCCATAGCCTTGAACAGGCACCGGGCAGCGGCGATATTGCCGATGTGAAATTGGGCCGTGATGTGACGGCGGTGTTCGATATTCAGCCGGGGCCTGCCTATCGGCTGGACGCCATCGACTTTGGCGATTTGAAACTGACCGGCGCGGATTATCCCGCATTGCGCCAATCCACTGGCCTGAACAGCGGCGATATAATCAACAGCGAAAAAATCATTGTGGCGCGATTGACGCTGGATGAAGGCTTGGGGGAAAGCGGCTATGCCTTTGCCAAGGTGGCGCAGCCCGATCTGCTGATCGATCACGCGACGCGGCTTGGCGATCTGAATATGCCAGTGACGCCGGGCGGCAAATATTATTTCGGCGACATATTGGTCGGCGATGATCCGCTGTTGAACGCGCGCCATTTGCAGCGCATTGCCCGATTTGCGCCGGGTGATGTGTTCAAGCGGTCCGAAGTCGAGGATTTGCGCCGTGCGATTATCGCCACTGGGCTGGTGTCGTCGGTGACGCTGACCCCCAAGCCGTCAGACAGCGTCAACGCGGCGGGCCAGCCAGAGGTTGATCTGGCAGTCGATCTGGTCGCTGCGCCGCTGCGCACCATTGCGGGGGAGCTTGGCTATGGTTCGGGTGAGGGCATTCGGGCCGAGGTGAGCTGGGAGCATCGCAACCTGTTTCCGCCCGAAGGCATGCTGCGCCTGCGCGGAGTTGCGGGCACGCAAGAGCAGCTGGTCAGTGCCACATTCCGCCGCAACAATTTCAATGGCCGCGACCGGGTGCTTAACGCGCAATTGCTGATCGGCAATATTGATCGCGACGCCTATAATGCCCGCACCATCAGCCTGTCCGCCAATCTGGAGCGGCAGACCAATCTTGTATTCCAGAAAAAATGGACCTGGTCGTTCGGCGGCGAATTGATTGCCACCAATGAACGCGATGGCGTGCGCGGCTTGGCCACGACAACGCGGCGCACCTATTTCATCGGATCACTGCCGCTGGCCCGGGCCTATGATGGCAGCGATGATCTGCTCGATCCCAGCCGGGGTTTCCGATTGGGCGCGCGTTTGTCGCCGGAACTTTCGCTGCAAGGATCAGCCTTTGGCTATGCCCGCGCGCAGATTGACGGCAGCTATTATCAACCAGTGAGCGACAAGATCGTGCTTGCGGCAAGGGCGCGGTTGGCGACATTGGCTGGGGCACCGCTCGACCGGATTGCGCCATCGCGCAGGCTTTATGCCGGGGGTGGCGGATCAGTGCGCGGCTTTGGCTATCAGGCCATCGGGCCTTTGGATGCGGCAGGTGACCCAACTGGCGGACGCAGCCTCGCGGAATTTTCGCTGGAAGCACGTGTGCGGCTGGACGGTTTTGGTGGCAATTTTGGCGTCGTGCCATTCTTTGACGCGGGCAATATCTACGCTAACAGCATACCTGATTTTTCGGGGATGCGATACGGCGCGGGCATAGGCTTGCGTTACTATACCAGCTTTGGCCCGATGCGCATTGACGTGGCAACCCCCATCAACCCGCGCCCCGGTGACAGCCGGATTGGCGTTTACATCTCACTGGGCCAATCCTTTTGAGCGACGACGCGCCTATCATGCCAAAGCGCAAAAGCGGCTGGCGCTGGCCGCGCCGGATCATTGCGATTCCGCTGGTCATCCTGGTTTTGATCGGCGGTCTGGCATTCATGCTCGATACCAGTATCGGGCACCGCTTCATTGCCGATCAGGTTGCGGCGCTCAGCCCCAAATCGGGCCTCAAAATCCGCATCGGGCGCATATCCGGCTCCGTCTATGGCCAGACGGTGCTTCATGATGTCGAGATGTCAGACCCCAAGGGCGTGTTCCTGGTGGTGCCCGAGGCAAAGCTTGATTGGCGACCCTTGAAGGGCGTGTACCAGACGCTCGACATTCGCTCACTCGACATCCTGCGCGGGCGATTGCTCAAAGTGCCCAAGCTAATCCCGTCGGACACTCAGCAGCCGATCCTGCCTGGCTTTGATATTCGCGTCGACAAGCTGCTGGCGCGCGATTTCGTGATTGAAAAGGGCGTGGCTGGCGAACGCCGGGTCGCACAGATTGGCGGCGGGGGAACGCTGCATTCCCGGCGTGCGATGGTGAAGTTGTTTGCCGATCTGCAACAGGGAGACCGGTTGCTGGCCGATATTGACGCCAGCCCGGATAATGATGTGTTCGATGCCGAAATTGACCTGAATGCCCCGCGCGGCGGCGCGATAGCGGCCTTGGCGGGGCTGAACCGCTCAACGCGGTTGCGACTGACCGGTGATGGCAGCCGCAAGGCATGGCAGGGCGTGCTGCGCGTCGATAGCGATCAAACCCTGTTGGCGGCGGCCAAGCTTTCGATGCGCGATGGCGCGGGCCGGGTGCTGGGCCAGGTCTATGGCGACACGCTGCTGGGCCAAGGCCTGCTGCGCCGCCTGATGGGGACCACCACCCGCATCGATGCGCGCGGACGGATGGAGGACCGACTGCTCAATGGCTCGGTTGATCTGTCGAGCGACAATATGGTGGCCAGCGGGCAGGGTGGTTTTGATCTGGCCGACAATCGTTTTGATGGCTTTGCGATCAATGCCGTGGCGCGGCGTCCCGATTTGCTGGGGCCGACGCCGTTAATGCCGGGTCTGCGCGGTAAAATCACGCTGGATGGCGCGATTAACGATCTAGACCTTGATTATGATTTCGCCGCACAAACGCTGACCTTGGGCCAATTGGTCATGACGCAACCGCGCTTGACCGGCGTTGGTCGGCGCGATGGCAAGATATTCACATGGCCAGTCCGCCTGACGCAAGAGCGGATTACCGCGGGCAATGCGATGGCCGATCAGGCGCTGACGGGGCTGGTCATCAACGGCACGCTGCGCCTAGACGGGCCAAAGCTCACCTCTGACCGGCTGGAGGCGCGCGCCAAGGGCGTGCAAGCCGATCTGGCGCTGAACAGTGATTTGAACCGCGCCTCGATTGGCCTTGCCGGGCCGACACGGATCGATGCGCTGCCGATAGAGAATATGGGCGTCGTTGCGCTGAATGGTGATATTGTCTTTGCTATTGCGCGCGGTGTGCCGTGGACGCTGAAGGGCAATGCCGATGGCCGGATGGTGCGCGTCGATAATCGCACGCTGACATCGCTGGCGGGGGATAATATCCGCTTTACCGGCGGGTTCAGCCTGGGTCAGAATCTACCCATCGCGTTTAACAATGCGCGGATTACCGCCAGCAAATTGGCGCTGACCATCAATGGCACTCGCCGCGCCGATGGCTTGGTGGAGTTCGCCGGATCGGGCCGCCATGTCCAATATGGCGCGTTCCGCATCGATGCTGATATTGGCAGTGGCGGGCCGAATGCCGTTCTGGTGTTTGACAGCCCGTTCCCGGCAGCGGGGCTAAAGGATGTGCGCGTTGCCCTGTCGCCCATTGCCGATGGCTTTGGCATCAAGACTGCAG
>JBGSTI010000259.1:0-7083 GCA_041736605.1 Sphingomonadaceae bacterium | reverse complement strand
CTCTCTTTTCAATGAAATGGGGCAAAATGCGTTGCCGCGTCCCTAGCCAAGGCGGGGCTGGCTCGCAAGCGGGATTGGCAGGACGGATTTTCCGCCTTAGGGTTGTTTCCATGAGAAACCAGTTCAAGGCCCTGCTGGCCACCATCGCCCTTCCCCTGATCACCCTTCCCGCTTTTGCCGCCGATGATGGGCGATGACCGCGCTTAACAGCGATGACATCGCATGGGATATTACCGAAGGGCTGACCACCGAAATCGGTCCGCGTCAGGCGGCGACCGAGGCAGAAGCACGGGCGCGCAAATGGGCGATCAAATTGCTGACCAAGGCAGGCTTCCAGAACGTCTATGAAGAAAGCTTCATGATGCCCACCTGGCTGCGCGGTGAGGAAAAGGCGTGGGTTATCTCGCCCTTCCCGCAGATGCTGGCGATCACCGCCTTGGGCAATAGCGGATCAACGGGCGATGCCGGGATCGAGGGCGAGATCGTTTATTTCGCCAGCCATGCCGATCTGGTCGCCGCGCCTGATGCCATGGTAAAGGGCAAGATCGTGTTCATCGACCACGCCATGCGCCCGACACAGGATGGGTCATCCTATGGCTTTGCCGGGCCTGCGCGCTGGACAGGCCCCAATATCGCAGCCAAGAAAGGCGCGATGGCGGTGGTCATCCGTTCCATCGGCACCGATCA
Organism: Sphingomonadaceae bacterium; assembly: GCA_041736605.1. Classification (GTDB taxonomy): domain Bacteria; phylum Pseudomonadota; class Alphaproteobacteria; order Sphingomonadales; family Sphingomonadaceae; genus JBGSTI01. Next base: position 6,396 of record JBGSTI010000259.1, on the reverse strand, counting down.
TCATCGCAATCCGCATGCCGGCAACACCAATTTTGACAAGGGCGTTAAGCCGATCCCGGCGGGTGCCATCTCGCTGCCCGATGCCGATAATGTCGTGCGGATGATCGAACGCGCCAAGGGCGAGCCAATTCGCCTGCGCCTGCTGATGACGCCGCAAGATATGGGTATGCAGGAATCAGGCAATGTCGTGGCCGAAATTCCGGGTAGTGATCCGTCGCTGCCCGCCATCATCGTCGCCTGCCATCTCGATAGCTGGGATCTGGGCACCGGCGCGATTGATGACGCGGCAGGGTGCGGCATCATTACGGCGGCTGCCCTGCACGCCACGCGCGGCAACCCGCCAAAGCGCACCATTCGCGTGCTTTGGGCCGGTGCAGAGGAAGTCGGCGTCTGGGGCGGCAAGGCCTATGGCGAAGAACATGGCAAGAAAACGCCGCATGCCATCGCGCTGGAATCCGATTTCGGCGCAGGCCGCATCTGGAAGATTGATTTCAACCTGTCCGCCGCCAACAAGCCGCTGGCGGACAAGCTGGCATCAGCCGTGGCCCGCTTTGGCGTCAGCCGCGGCGGTGACAAGGCCAGTGGCGGCGCGGATATTGGCGCCATCATCGCGGCACAGAATCTGGCGGTGATTGACCTCAATCAGGATGGCAGCAAATATTTCGATCTGCACCACACGCCCGATGATACGCTGGACAAGGTTGATCCGGCCGAATTGCGCCAGAATGTCGCGGTTTGGACGGCAGTGCTGGAAATTCTGGCGCAGGAAAGCGGCGATATCAAACCGGCGGAGTGATTTTCTAGACCCATGTGCTCCGGCGCAGGCTGGAGCACGGGATTTATACTAACCAAAACCGCCCGGCATCGCCTCGCGAAACAATCGATCCCGAAGTCCCCACTGGCTCCACCACGCCATCGGTCAGGAACGCAATCATCGCCGCATCGCTCGCATCAACATGCGCCAGCGTGCGTTTGCCTTCGGGCGTCCGCGCCACAACCACGCCGGATTTGGGCGCGCCATCGCGGCCATAGAAAACCGTATAGCTTTCCACGCTGGCGGGGCCTTCATAGCCTTCATCCAGCTCCGGTATCGCCTTACGCGCCGCATCGGCCTCGGCCTGATAGTCAAAGCGCTGTGGGAATTGCGCGGCGGCAATCAGGCTGGTGGACAGCACGATGCAATGATTGTCGGTGGCATAGCCGCCATTGGCGAACAGAAAGCCCTTGGCCCCCTCGCCCGCCCGCATCTTGAGCGCCATCGAAACCACGGCATGGCTCATATAATTGGCAATTGGCCCGCCACCAAAGGTCAGCCCGCCAAAGACCGTGCTGGGCTTGTCCAGCGGCCAGTCCAATATCCGCCGCGCCATTTTGGGCACGCACGGAAAACAGCTATAGAGTTCGACCAGATCAAAATCGCTGCCCTGCATGGCATTGAGGGCCAGTGTCTGACGGATCGATGTTTCCATGCTGACCGAACGATCATAGCGGTCACGCTTCAGGATATTGCCCGCCTCTTTGGCCGCCGCGCCCATGCCGATATAGATCAGGCGATCCTCGGCAACCCCCCGCCGCCGCGCTTCGGCCAGCGACGCGACGATAAAGCCCGCGCCCTGATTGACCGAGGAATTGGCCACCATCAATTTGGAATAGGGAAAGGCAATCGGGCGATTATTTGCATCGACCGTGAGAATATCCGCTTCGCTTACCGATTGCCTGATCCACGCACCGTCATTGGCGGCAGCTATTCGGCTCATCCCGGCCCAGATGTGCGCGCTTTCCGCCTGCGCCTCGGCCAAGGTCTGGCCATAGGCGGCGCGACCAGCATTTTCGTAAATCGGATAAACATCAACCGGCGCGGCCAAGCCATGTAGCTGCGCATAATTGGGTTCGCGCGCGCTGGAGACGGCACGCACCGCATTCAGGCTATCGGCACTGGCGGCGGCCGTCTGTTTCTTGGCACGACCCGCGGCTGTACGCAGCGCCTCAGCCCCCACTATCGCTGCCAGCTTGATTTCCCCCGCCCCGATCCGGTTCGCCGCCTCGTTGAGCAGACGGATCGGCGTATCGCCATGCGGTGCTTCGGATTGATAATTCACCGCCGGATTGGCGCCGATTGCCTCGGCCAGCGGCGCACACAAATTGCCAAGGGCGCGAAAGCTGATCTGATCGACAATCGCCAGGCTGTCGAGATCAGCCAGCAATTCTTGCCCGACATCCTGCTCTGCCACACGCAAAGCGGCAACCATCAGTCCCAGGGAGTCAAGCCCGTCATCCGGATCGACAGGGCGATCATTGATCTGCCCCACGGCAATGATAACGGGTATCAGTTCGGGATCGGTCATGGCCATGTCACAGCACTCCTCTGCCCCTCTCATGCTGTGCAATCCGGATCAGGTAAAGGGGGGCTGGCAAGTTTTTTAATCGAACAGTTAATCGCCGCATAAATGCTTTTTGAGGCCAGTCAAATGTGGCATCAGCGGTCAACGGGGACCATTCAGAGGGCATGTGATGCAGCGCAGGATATGGATATTGGCGGCGTATGCAGGCGCATTGGCTACAACCGGCGTGGCATCCGAACCGGCATCGGCACAGCGCCCGGGCATGGTTGAATCGCAAGGTGATGCAGCGCGCAAGCGGATACGCGAACTGGCCAAGTCCGATCCCGCAGCTGCCGAGCGTGAGGCCCTTCGCTTGATTGCCGAGGCAGAGGCTGGTGACGGCTTGGGCACCGAATATGCCCTTGATATCGGCGATGCTCTGCGCAGCATCTATGGCAATCAACGCCGAGACGGTGACCAGATCGCCTTGCTGGAACGCTTTTATCGCTGGAATGTGGGGCGTTTTGGTGTTGATAACAGTTCAACGCTTGAGTGGGCCGTTCGGCTGGGCTTTGATCTGGAAGAACTGGAACGCTTTGACGAAGCGGAAACATGGCTCATGCGCGTGTATGAAGCGCGCAAACGGATGAACGCCAATCCGGTTGAACAAACCCAATATGAATTACTGCAATCGGCGCGCGCTTTGGCTCATCTGCACGATCGCCTGCAACGCTGGGACAAGGCAGAATCCTTTTGGCTGGAAGTGATCGCGATCAGCACGGCAATGGAAGGTGCTGGGCATCGCCATACGCTGGAATGGATGGGGTTTCTGGCCAGAAGCTATGGCAGCGCCGGGCAATCGGACAAGCAGATCGCGCTGTTGCGTCGCACCGTCGATCAGGCGCGCACTGGCGGTCAGGATGATGATGGCTATTATGCCAATCGTTATAGCCAAGACTTGGCTGAAGCGTTGGAAATTGCGGGTCGCCGTGATGAGGCTCTGGCGATTACTGAGACGGTCGATGTGTATGACCAAGCTGGGGCCGATAGCGCACTTGAGCGATTGTCGAGTTCAGATCGTCGCCGACTTTTGATGACCGAAGGGCGATTTGACGACGTCGAAAAGCTGCTATTGGCAGATCTTGCACTGATGGAAGCCGAAGGACGTGACGATTGGTTGACCATTCCGGTGATCGGGCTAGCCGAATTTCATGACACCCTTCGCCAATATGACAAGTCCGAAATCTATTGGCGGCGCGCGATAGCCTTGTCTGATGCCGAGGACATCAGTATTTTTGATATTGAGCGCCAAGGTCTGGCAAAGTCGCTGACCCTACAAGGCCGCTATGCCGATGCTGAGCAGGTTTGGCGCGACGTGCTGGCACGGCAGCGCGAGGCGCTTAAAGACAATCCCAATGAAACGGATCCCTATCAATATGGGACATTTATTGATCAGACAGCAGCTCTGGCGAGCGTTGTCCATGCGCAAGGTCGCCCAGCCGAAGCAGAAGAAATGCTGCTCGATGTTTTGGGGCGCGGCCAGATCGATGATCAGGTTAAAAGCGCGCGCGATACGCTGGCCAGTATTTACGTTGATCAGGGCCGGTTTGAAGAGGCGCTGGTGATATATCAACGTCTGCGGGACCAATCAGCAGGTCTGGTCGGCGATGGAGCCCTCACGACCCGCAGCTATGATGCGCAGATCGCCGAAATTCGTGCCAGAAGCGGGGATGGTTCGGGGTTGATCCCGGTTTATGAAAGCAATGTCCGCGCCTATCGCCAGGTGCTTGGCGACAATGATCGCACCACCCGTTACGCCCTCACGCGCCTTGCATCGCTTTATGCCGATGCTGGTCGTCTGGCGGAGGCGCAGGCCTTGCTTGAGGGCCAGGCGGTCGATCTCACGGTTCGTGATGCAGAGACGTTCAGCCTGCGTAATCAACGGGCTTTGTTGGCTTGGCAACAGGGGCGCGGGGGTGAAGCCATCGCCCAGCTATCGGCGCTTACGGCTGAAGCAAAGACATTGCTGGGGCCAACCAACCCGTCAACATTGGTCTTTTATGCAAATGCTGTCGAGCTTGCGATGCGCGAACGCGCCTTTGCCGATGCGTTGCCACTGGCCAGACAATTGGTCGCCGGGCTGGATGAGCAGCGTGTTGCGAATACCGAACAATTGGCCAACGACACCCAACTCGCCGCGATAAGCAGCGACAGCGAGGATGGATATAAATTGTTCGCAGATTCGGCTTGGTCGGCGAGCCTTGGCAACGCACAGATGCAGTCAAACCTGCGAAACGAAGCCTTTGCAGCGCTGCAAAATGCCATGACCAGCAAAACGGACCGGGCCATCGCGCGCAGCGTCGCGCGCCGTTTGGCCGATCAGGAAGGCGGAGCACTGGCCGAATTGATCCGCCGCATGGAAGCGGTCCAGCAACTGCGTGATAGCGCCACCCGTGCCATCACCGCCAGCTTTAGCGACGGAACCGAAGCATCGTTCAGGCTGCGCACGAACAAGGTGGCCGAGCGTGACCGGTTGAGCGCCGAATTTACCACGCTCGATTCTGAACTGCGCAAACAATATCCAGACTATTTCGCTTTGGTCCGCGCCGATCCGGTGTCGCTGGATTCCATCGCCAAAATCGTGACTCCCGAAGAAGCTTTGCTGTTGATCATGCCGGGGCCGCGCGGGACGCATGTGATGGCGGTGATCGATGGCCAATTATACTGGCATCGTGCGTTGACCAATGAGAGCGAGATGGATCAGCGTGTTCGGCGCATGCTCTATTTTCTGGGTGGCAGCGTAAAGCCTAGCCCAGCGGAAACGGCGCAATGGCTGGATTTCGTCGATGGTGGCCTGAATGGCTTTGACCGGGGCACGGCCCTGCTGATGTATCAGGATCTGATTGCGCCATTTGAGGATAAATTGGCAGGCAAATCGCGCCTGATTGTGGCGGCGGGCGGTTCCCTGGCCTCTTTGCCCTTTTCGGTGCTGGTCACCGGCGAGGCGGCTGGGGCCGATGATGATCCGCAAGCCTTGCGCCAAACGCCTTGGCTGGCGGAGAAATATGCGCTGGTTCAGATTCCCTCGATCCAGTCCTTTGCCTTTCTGCGCGCGCGTCGCGATACGGTTGTCACGACCAATCGCCAGTTTGTCGGATTTGGTGATCCCTTGCTCACCGGGCGGTCGATCCGTCGCGGCAAACGGTCATCGGATGGGCTGACGGGATCGTTTGATGCCATTGCCAGCCCCGCCGACAATGCCAGCCGGATTGATCCCGCCCGTCTGCGCGCGCTGTCGCGCCTGCCCGGCACGTCGGACGAGTTAAAGGCCATGGGCCGGATATTCGGCTCCGGGGCCAGCACCGTCCTGTTGGCGGAACAGTCGACCGAAACCAACGTCAAGCAAACCGATTTGACCAAGGCCGATGTGCTGGCTTTTGCCACCCATGCTTTGACCACCGGAGAGATCAAGGGCGCGATTGAGCCGGGATTGGTGTTTACCCCGCCGCTTGCCGCAAGCGCTGTTGATGATGGCTATCTGACAGCATCTGAGGTGTCGCAATTGCGACTATCGGCTGACTGGGTAATCCTGTCGGCCTGCAATACAGCGGCGGGCGATGGCGGTGCGGGATCGCGGGGCCTGTCTGGGCTGGCGCGGTCGTTCTTTTATGCAGGGGCCGGCAATCGGCTGGCATCGCACTGGCCAGTGCGCGACGATGTGGCCGCCCGCCTGACTGTGCGTATCATTGAGATAGGCCGCGATAATCCCGACATGTCGCGCGCCGATGCCTTTCAACGGGCGATGCGCGAAATTCGCCAGACACGCAGTTTTGACGGCATTGATCCCGCTGGCGATCAGCAAAGCTGGGCGCATCCCAATGCCTGGGCCCCATTCATGCTGATTGGCGATGGCCGTTAGGCCGGTTCGGAAAAGTGGTCGGGGTGACAAGATTCCAGCAAATAGCTGGAATCACTTAAGAAAATAAGGCATATTCCCCTACACAGCACCTGCACAGTTATGGAACTCCGCGCGCTTTCGCTCCAAACCTGCACAGTTTCTGCACAGCGGAGTATG
>JBGSTI010000256.1:0-4564 GCA_041736605.1 Sphingomonadaceae bacterium | reverse complement strand
CGACCAACGCCGCGATGGTGCTGGCCAAGGGGGCAGGCATGAATCCGCGCGCGCTGGCCGAGGCTTTGGTGGGTGAATTGGCCAAGGCGCCGAATGTGACGCGCGCCGATATTGCAGGACCAGGCTTTATCAATCTGGCCTTGGGCGCGGATGCGTGGCTGGGTGAGCTGAACCAGATCGCTAGCAGCGGTGATGATTATGGCCGCTCGGCGCTGGGCACAGGCCGTCACGTCAATGTCGAATATGTCTCGGCCAATCCCACTGGCCCCATGCATATGGGCCATTGCCGGGGCGCGGTGGTGGGCGACGCGCTGGCCGAAGTGCTGGCCTTTGCCGGATATCAGGTGACGCGCGAATATTATATCAATGACGCGGGCGGCCAGGTCGATGTGCTCGCCCGTTCGGTGCATTTGCGCTATCGCGAAGCCTTGGGCGAAGATGTGGGTGAGGTGCCCGAGGGGCTTTATCCCGGTGACTATCTGATCCCCACCGGTCAGCGGTTGGCGAAAGACTATGGCAATGCCTATGTCGGCAAGCCTGAAGCCGAATGGCTGGTGCTGTTCCGCAAGGAAGCGGTGGCCGACATGATGGATATGATCCGCCATGATCTGGGCCTGCTGGGCATCCATCATGATATTTTCGCGTCAGAGGCTGCCCTGCACGAAACCGGCAAGGTTGAGGCGGCAGAGGCGTTCCTGCGCGGCAAAGATCTGATCTATGATGGCGTGCTGGAAAAGCCCAAGGGCAAGGAAATCGAGGATTGGGGAGCGGTAGAACTGCCGCTGTTCCGCTCCTCCCACTTTGGCGATGATCAGGATCGGCCGATCCGCAAGTCCAACGGGGCGTGGACCTATTTCGGGGCTGATCTGGCCTATCATTTCCAAAAGGCCCAAGGCGCCGATGAACTGATCGACATCTGGGGCGCAGACCATGCGGGCACAGTCAAACGGATCAAGGCAGCGGTCGCGGCTTTGACCGACGGCGAGGCGACATTCGACGTCAAGCTGGTGCAGATGGTCAAGCTGTTGCGCGGCGGCGAACCGGTGAAAATGTCGAAGCGGTCGGGCAATTTCGTGACCTTGGCCGAAGTGGTCGAGGAAGTCGGCAAGGATGTGGTGCGTTTCACCATGCTGACGCGCAAGGCCGATGCGCAGATGGATTTCGACTTTGTGAAAGTGGTCGAGGCGTCGAAAGACAATCCGGTTTTCTATGTGCAATATGCCCATGCCCGCATCTGTTCTACGCTGCGCAAGGCGGCGGATGAGGGCCTGTGGAGCGAAGGAACGGTGCCTTCGTCCGACGCACTGGCGGGCCTTGGCGAGGAAGAACTGGCCTTGGTTAAGCTGGCGGCGCAATTCCCGCGCATATTGGAAGCGACGGCACAGGCGCGCGAGCCGCATCGTATCGCGTTCTACCTCGCCGATCTGGCAGCGGCGCTGCACAGCTATTGGAATCTTGGCAATGATCGCCCGGAAAAACGCTTCATTCTGGCACATGACCCAGTGATGACGTCGGCAAGGCTTTTTCTTGCCGCGCAAATCGGGCAGGTAATCCGCAACGGTCTGGCGCTTTTGGGTGTTGAGGCCGCAACGCGCATGTAATCGGGCAATTCCCGGCGGCAAGGCTGATAAAGGGTAAGGCAATGAACGAGCACGAACAGGGCAATCGCGACATCAACGAAACCTTGGGTCTGGAAGATGAAGATCGGCTGCCCTGGCTGGAATCCGCCGATGATTATCGCGATCCCAATGAGGGTTCGCTGGGCAAGACTTTGGGCCTGGTGCTGCTCGGTCTGGTCGCGCTTGCTGCGATTATCGGCAGCTATTACTGGATGCAGCGCCCCAAGGATGGCGATACGCAAGTCGCCGAAGCCGATGGCAGCCTGATTGAAGCGGCTGAAGGCGACTACAAGGTTCCGCCCAAGGATCCGCAGGGCCAGAAATTTGAAGGCACCGGCGATGCCAGCTTCAAGGCCAGCGAAGGCCAGAGCGTGGAAAGCAAGCTTGCCACCGGCACGCCGGGTGCAGCCACCGCCAAGACCGAAGCTACACCCGCAGCGCCCGCCGCTGCCGCGGCCAAGACTGGCGTTGCTGCACCGGCGGCTGTTGCACCGGCCCCTGTCAAGGGCGGCGCGATGGTTCAGCTCGGCGCATTTTCCAGCGCGGCCAAGGCCGATGCCGAATGGCAGATGCTGTCCAGCCGCACCGATGCCATTCGCGGCCTGACCAAGCGGGTTGAACAGGCCAGCGTTGAAAAGGGTTCGGTATTCCGCCTGCGCGCTGCTGTGGGCGATGCCAATGCAGCGGCCGCAGTCTGTGCCAAGGTCAAGGCCGCTGGCGCGCAATGCGCGGTTGTGCGCTGATCTAGCTAGTTTGAATTACGAGTAGCGGGACGGAGGCTTAACAGGTTTCCGTCCCGTTTCTATTTGCCTTTCGCGCCTGCGGGTGGCGGCAGCAGGCTGTCGGGAATGGCATAGGATGCGGGCAGACGCTCGCTTTTGATGCCCAGCTGGCTTGCGCCAATGATCGCATCAACAGCTTGGGCATTGCCGGGATAGCAATTGCGAAAGGCGTTGCGGCTTTTCAGGCATAGGTCGCGGTCTTGCTTGGGAATAACCAGCAGCCTGTTATTGGCCGCTGCATTGTTTTCAAACCGCAAGCTGACTTGCGCAGATACCAGCACCACAACGCCCAGGATAATCGCCGCAAAGGCGGGCATCGGGACCGCCAATTGGCGGCGCGGTTTGATGCTCCGCCCTCGCGGTGACGCGCCTTTGTTGCCATTGCCAGCGGGCGGATCATCGGCAAAGATATCACCAAAGCTGGGCGGGGAGGGCTTACGGGCCATCAGCTGCGTCCCTTTGCAGGCGCCGTTGCCGCTGGTTTCGCAGGCGCTTTGGCGGCTTTGTCATTGCACTGGCTGCGGTCAGAAATCCACCGGCGGAATGTGTCCTTGCCCAGCAATGCCCGCGCAAAGCCGATGGCAGGCGTCTTGTTGGCATCATCGCGTTCCTGGAAATTGATCGCGACAGTGCGGATCGCGCAGAACTGGCCGGGGTTAAGCGTGCTGACCGGGAAATCCGCGCCGCGCGGCAAGCGGGCATCGCCCTTGATCTGCGCAAAAACCAGCACCAGCACATGGCCCTTGTTGCTATCCAGCACCGGCGCATCGGGTATGGATGATACCAGATCGCCCGGCGTGTAGCGTTCATCCAGCGTGGCGCGATAGCCCTCATCGGCATTGGCGGCGGCGAGTTCGCGGGCAATGCCGGCCCTCGCACTGGTACAGCGTGATAGGGGCACAGCGGCCAGTCCATTGGCCGTATAGCGCAGCAGGCAGCCATTGTTGAGATAGGCGGCAAGGCGCGGATAGGCAGAGGCAGCCTGCCCCGTCGCGCGATCAATATCTGGCGTTCCGGTCTTGGCCAGCACGATCAGCCGATCATTGCCCACGGCATCGATCAGGCCTGATGCTGTGCCGTTTACAGGCACGCGGTGCATCCCGTCGATCAGTTTGCGCCATGCAGCCATTTGCGCGTCCTGACGCGCGCCCTTGGCCTTGGCCTGCCACCAGATAAAGGGCTCTGCGGCCTGTGTGTCCGCTGCCGTCATCCGGGCTTGCACGGCGCGCATGGTAACAACCCGGCTATAGGCGCGGGCCAGATCAATGCCACTCCACAGCGATTGGCCACCGCCCAATATGCTGAGCAAATAGGTGCCATAGCTGCTTTTGACGTCGTCTACCTCGTCGAAATTCAGGCGGATCGGCGCTAGTTGGATGCGCTGCTGCCCGGACCAGCTGGCAAAGGTTACGCCGGGCCATAATGTGTCATCGCAGCTTGGATCGGCCTTGTGCCAGCCGCCAAATTCATCCTTCTCGATGGTTGATGGCACGGCGCAGGTCAGTTTCCACACCGCGCTGGGCCAGAAATTTTCGGCGGTGCTGCTGTCCAATGGCGTCCATTGATTGGTGCCATTATCATTGTTGCGATTGGGATCACGCGCCGTGGAATTGCTGCAAACGCGGGCCAGTGGCGTGTTGCTTTGCGTAATGCTGACCGCGTCAAATTTCTGGCGGCAATAGGCCTGCTTCATCAGGTCCAGCGCGTAATAATTATTCGACCGCTGGATGAAACTGGGGAAATCAAAACTGCCGCTGCCGGTTTCCACGCCGATCTGCTTGCCCAGATTGGTGATTTTCCAGCCATCAACGCTATCAACTGAGGGCACATCATTGGCATTGGGCTTGGTCGGCGGCACCGCGACAGTGCGATTGGCAAGGTCTGGCCAGACATGGGTGATGCTGGCCGCCATCGGTACTTTGGCTGACGAACCAACGGGCAGCGCCACGAAATTGCTATTCTGGTCCAGCCAGGCCAGCCGCCCTGCATTGCTGCGATCAGCCGCCACCAGTTGATCCTTGCGATGGGGGAAGGTGGGAATGGCGCGAATGGCCCCGGTCATGCCATCCATCATGGTCACGCTGGCGCGAAAACTGGTGCGCTCTCCATCCAGCAGGGACGCTGCATAATCGTCGAGCAAGGCCTGCCCGGCAATGTGCAGCG
>JBGSTI010000240.1:0-3998 GCA_041736605.1 Sphingomonadaceae bacterium | reverse complement strand
GCCCAGACGCATATTGGCACGATTGGCATCAACACCGCCCTTTGACAGCGCCAGACGATACATATCGGCGGCCTTGTCAAACTGGCCATAGCCCAGATACGCATCACCCGTGGCCAGCGCCGAAACGCCATTGGCGGCATTGCGGGCATCGCGATCAGAAGCGGGCAAATCGGCCTTATCAGCAGCCAGGCGGCCCTGAGCGGCGGTGAACAATTCGCCAAAGAAAATGTCGGAACGCTTCACAATGCCCTTGGCTTCACCTTCGCCAAGAACGGCCAGCACTTCGCCGGGCAGACGACGCGGATCGGCGGCTTCGACATAATCGCCAAAATCACGCTCGCTGACCAAAGACTCGGTGCGGCGCATCAGGCGCATGATGTCGAGATTGTCCTGGCTTGCCAGATTCATGGACTCGCGCATGATAACCAAGGCTGAACGCCAATTGTCTGCCGTCGGATAGGCGCGCACCAAAAGGGTACCCCATTGGCCCGATTCTTCCGTCAGGTTCGCTTGCAGCGCAACGCTGGTGCCGCGGCGATACCAGTTTTCAGCAGGCTTTGTTCCCGCAGCTTCACGCTTCAGGATGGCATCACGCAAAATGGTGAGGCCTTCCTTGTTCATGTCTTCCTGGAAATAGGCTTCGGCGAGTAGCGCATCGATATCGGGCGATGCATAGCCAAGACGCTGTGCTTCACCCAGATATTTGCGTGCATCGGAAAAATTGTCAGCGTCATAGGACAATGAACCGACGAAATAGTTGAGCTTGGGCAAGTCTTCGGCAGGCGAACCGCCGCTTTCCAGCATCATACGAACGCCGCGCAGCTGCAACGCATTATTCTGCGTCTTGCTACCGATGGTGACAAACTGGTTGCCCAGATAATACATTTCATAGCCGGGTTTTGCAGTCGGCATTGCCGCTTCTGCAGCAGCAAGGGCTGCGGCATAATCCGGGGCTTTGGGGTTCATGGCAGCTTCCAGCGGAGCGATGGCTGCGCGAAACTCTTTGCTTACTTCAGGTGCTTTGGGGGCCTTGGGCTTGGCAGCTTCGGCCTGGCTGACGGGCAAAACGACGCCAGCGGTCATGGCAGTGGCCAGAGCAAGGCTCAGCGCGAAAAACTTGGTGCGACGCATTTTTCCTCCTAAATCCCGGAAAATGACGGTTGACCCGCAACTTGCGACCAATCCGCCCCGGCAAACAACATCTTTCGCCTAAAGGCATTCAACACTCGGCCCATAAACATCGGCTTGCCATCAGGCAATTGCCGATGTCGACGATTAAGGCCGCACAGGTGAACCGCCATTGAATATAAACGCAAGCATTGCGAAAGGCGAGCGGGCATGCGTGCAATCTGCCTCTTTGCGGGCGCGGACTGCCGCGCTAAGGCAGGCGGCATGATCATCCTGCTCTCTCCGGCAAAATCCCTCGATTTCAGCTCTGACCTGCCCCAAGGCCCGCTTAGTGCGGCGCGGCTGGAGGAGCGGACCCGCATTCTGGCTGAGGCCTTGGCGCGCAAGAGCAAGCCTGCGCTCAAGAAAATCATGCCGGTGTCCGATTCTCTGGTGGCGCTTAATCATGATCGCTATCGCAGCTTTTTCGATCAGCCCGAACGCCCTGCCATCCGCGCCTATGCCGGCGACGTCTATATCGGGTTCGAGGCCGCGACATTGGATGAGGCGGCGCTTGATTTTGCGCAGGATCATGTGCGCATATTATCGGGTCTCTATGGTCTGCTCCGTCCGTTCGATGCGATTCGGCCACACCGTTTGGAAATGGGCACGCGCTGGGCTCCCCGGCACAAAAAGCTCACCGATTTCTGGGGCACGCGCATCGCCGATCTGCTGCACGAGGATATCTCGGTGGCTGGCAATCCGCTGATCGTCAATCTGGCCAGCCAGGAATATTATGCCAGCATATTGCCCCATGAAAAACGGCTGGGCGCGCGAATTATCCATGTCGATTTCCGCAACGCTGGACCCGATGGCCCCAAATTCGTCAGCTTTGATGCAAAGCGCGCGCGCGGCATGATGGCGCGCTGGCTGTGCGAACATCGGCACAGCGATGCAGAGGCGCTGACCGGATTTGACAGCGATGGCTATCGCATTGCGGCGGACCATAGCAGCGATGACCGCCTGACATTTATCCGATCATGACCGAAAAGGGCCATGCCATCATCATTGGTGCGTCGGGCGGTATCGGCGCGGCGCTCCATTCGGTCATTGCGGCGAGCGGTGATTATGACTGCATATTCCCCCTTGCCCGATCATGGCATGATGATCGCCATATCGATCTGGAAAACCCGGCGAGCATCGCGGCGGCTTTTGAACGGCTTGCCCCCTATTTGCCGGAAACCCGCCTGTGCGTGCTGGCCACGGGCCTGCTCCACGCCGATGGCAAAGGCCCTGAAAAGGCGATCAAGGATATGGATGCCGATTGGATGGCGCGCAATTTTGCCGTCAATTCCATCGGCCCTGCCCTTGTGGCCAAGCATTTCATGCCTTTGGCGCCGCGTCAGGGCCGTGTGATATTTGCGGCCTTAGGCGCGCGGGTTGGATCAATCAGCGACAACCGGCTGGGCGGCTGGATCAGCTATCGCGCCAGCAAGGCGGCTTTGGCGCAGATCATCCGCACCAGCAGCATCGAATGGCAACGCCGCAATGCCGAGGCTATGGCCGTGGCGCTGCATCCCGGCACCGTGGAAACGCCATTGAGTGAGCCCTTTGGCCGCAGCGTTGCGCCGGGGAAATTGTTTACGCCTGCCCAATCGGCGGAGCATCTGTACCGGGTAATTACCGCCCTTACCCCCGATCAATCCGGGCTGGCGCTGGCATGGGACGGCAGCGTCATTCCAGCTTAAATCACCACCGGCTGATCTAAGCACCAAAACTGTGCAAAACACCGCAGAAATGGCCGCTAAAGCTGGCCTTTTGCGACCCCCTCGGCTAGGGCCACAGGTTCAGAATAATAAAGCACAAAAGGCCTTTGATGTCAGAAGAAATCCCCGGCGGCGAACCGTTCGATATTCAGCCCATCGACATTGTTGATGAGATGAAGGCGAGCTATCTCGATTATGCCATGTCGGTCATCGTGTCGCGCGCGCTGCCCGATGTGCGTGATGGTTTGAAGCCTGTTCACCGCCGTATTTTATATGCCAGCCAAGAGGGCGGATTCGTAGCCGGGCGCGCCTATCGCAAGTCTGCCAAGATCGTTGGCGACGTGATGGGTAACTATCACCCGCATGGCGACAGCGCGATTTACGATGCGCTGGCGCGCATGACGCAAAGCTGGTCGCTGCGGGTGCCGCTGATCGATGGTCAGGGCAATTTCGGTTCGATGGACCCCGATCCGCCAGCATCGATGCGCTACACCGAAGCGCGCCTGGCCAAGGTGGCCAACAGCCTGCTGGCTGATCTTGATAAAGACACGGTCGATTTCCAACCCAATTATGATGGCAGCCGCGAAGAACCGCAGGTTTTGCCTGCGCGTTTTCCCAACCTGCTGGTCAATGGCGCAGGCGGCATCGCTGTGGGTATGGCCACCAACATTCCGCCGCACAATCTGGGCGAAGTGATTGATGGGTGCCTAGCCTATATCGACAATCCGTTGATTACGCTGGACGAGCTGATTGCGATTATTCCCGGCCCCGATTTTCCAACGGCACCTTTGATCCTGGGATCAAGCGGGGCGCGGTCCGCCTATACCACCGGACGCGGTTCGATCATGATGCGGGCGCGGCACAAGATTGAGGAAGGCCGGGGCGACCGCCGCTCGATCGTGCTTACCTCGATTCCGTTTCAGGTCGGCAAATCATCGCTGGTCGAAAAAATCGCCGAGGCCGCCAAGGAAAAGCGGATCGAAGGCGTCTCCGACATTCGCGACGAATCGAACCGCGAAGGCGTACGCGTCGTTATCGACCTCAAGCGCGATGCCACCCCTGAAGTTGTGCTCAACCAATTGTGGCGGCACACACCGGCGCAATCCAGCTTCCCGGCCAATATGC
>JBGSTI010000223.1:0-1586 GCA_041736605.1 Sphingomonadaceae bacterium | reverse complement strand
CCGCCACCAGCGCGCCCTGCGCCTGCGCCGCAAGCCAGCGCGTCATGGCTTGATTGGGCGATAGCACCGGGCGACTGGGCCTATCGCAACGATGCGCGCGGCAGCATCGCCTTGTTTGGCGAGCCGGGGCGCAATGCGCTGTTCGTCATCCGCTGCGAAGCCGCCGACCGACGCATATATTTAAGCCTTGAGGGTGAGTCCGCCGCGCCGACCAGCATGACCATCCGCACCAGCAGCACCGCCCGCACGTTGGGCGCAGTGCAAGCGGGCGGCAATGCGCCCTATCTGGCGGCAGAACTGAATGCGCGTGATGATTTGCTGGATGCCATAGCCTTCAGCCGGGGGCGCTTTGCCGTGGAGGTGCCCGGACAGACCACCGTGGCCATACCATCATGGCCCGAATTTACCCGCGTGGTTGAGGACTGCCGCCGCTGATCAGAGCGGGTTTGCGCTGCATTAAGCGCGAAATCGCGATCCTGACGGCAAATTAAATTATTTCAAGACTTGTTGTGCGCGCCCGCATGATTCACACCTGTGCACGTCAGGAGCAAAAGTGCGGCGATGGCGGCCAAAATCCCCCGGAAACTGCGCCCGTTTTAAGGAGCTTCGCTGATGGTGTTCAATTTTGCGAAAGGAGGTGATCCGATGTCTCATGGTTCAGCACAGAGGTCGGTCAAGTCCGTTCGGAGTGCGTCGCGCTGATCCTTAACGGGTAGGCGCCTTTCAAGGCATTCCGGAGGCGGCACTTCCAGCCGCTGACCCATGCGATGGGCCGCAGGGACACCGACGGTGGTGGCCTGTGGCCCATCTCATTTTCTAGACCCTGTTGCCCCTGCATCCCCTTGTGCTCCGGCGAAGGCCGGAGCTTTGGCAATTGCACGTGACCCGTAATCTAAAACGCCACCGCTCCGGCCTTCGCCGGAGCACAAGGGAGTTTACCCCGCAACCTTCGGGGCCAGGTCATCGCGCACGATCCGTAGCGCCTCGGCATTCAGCGCCTGGGCGCGAACGCCATCATCGGCCTCGCTGTAACAGCGCAATTCGGGTGCATTGCCCGATGGACGCAAATGGATGATGTCGCCGCTGGCAAAGCTGATCCGCATGCCGTCTGTCTCATCCACCGCCACCGGATTACCGGCCAGTGCACCAAAGGCCTCAGCCAATCGCGCCATCCGTTCCGTGTCATTGCCGCCCTTCAGCCAGGCCAGCACCTTCTGGCTGCTGGCCGTAGGGAAATCGGCGATGCGGTCACTATAGGTCACGCGCGGCGGAAGCGCATTGACCAAGGCCGCAACGCCCGCATCACCCGCCGCGATCAAGGTCGCCACCACTGGCAGCACCGCATCGCGCGTTGGCAGCGCGGCCAGCAATTGTCCGTCCACATCAAAATCGCTGGCCAGCAGGAACCCGCCATTGGCCTCATAGCCGCAGACCGCCTGTGCGCCGGTCGCCAGCATCCGGTTCATTTCGGAAATCACATAGGGCGATCCGATGCGGGTGCGCGCCGTGGCCGCAAAAGCCCCGGTTTTTTCCAGCACCGTGTTGCTTGATACCGGCGTCACCACCGCAGCCGCGCCCAAGGCGCG
>JBGSTI010000194.1:0-6787 GCA_041736605.1 Sphingomonadaceae bacterium | reverse complement strand
GTTGATTGCAGGTGCCAGCCTCGGCCTTGTCACTGCCGTCCAGCCGCACGGTCGCGGCGCGTGCGTCCTTATCCATGACGATCCGAACTGTGCGACGCAGGTCGCAGCCCCGGTAAATCTGCACCCACAAGCCTTCGCCAGCGCCCAGCGTCCTGGCCGAAACCGGCGGCGATATCCGTATATCGCCTTTGTCGGCATCGCATTCAAACGCTGTATCGCTGGCCTTGCTGCCCTCGGGCTTGAAGCGCCAGATGGGACCATCGGGCACGCCATCGCTGTTCAGCTCGCGCATTTGCACCATCATGCGCACGCCATCGCGCTCAACGCTGCGCAGGGTTATGGCGGCGCCATTATCGGCGGGTTTGATGCGGACCAGTGCCATGGCCATTTCAGGGCCAATCGCGGTTCCATTGGGATCAGGAAAGGGGCGTACCACCAGATCGGGGGTGCGGCCATTGGCATTGTCCAGCGGCGCGTCGGCATCGCCGATGACCAGGCCGTTTTCTGCCGCCTTGTGATCTGTGTAAAATCCGATGGATTTCAGCGTCACCCGCATGGGCGCTTCGCGTTGATGCGCCGATGCACCGATACCCAAAATCAGCGCAATCGGCAGCAATCCAGCCGCCCAATACAGAAACACATCGCCGCGCCGCGATTGGACGCCATCACGATAGGCATGGATGCAAAGCGCCAGCGCCAGGCTGAGCACGGCAAACAGGATGCCGGATGGGCTGATCGCGGTTTCAGCCATGTTCGCTCTTGTACAGCCAGATAAAGGCCGCGCGCGTATGCAAACTGCGGCGGATGGCGAAGGCGTAGGCGGCAGCACTCGCGACCAGCACAATCACGCTGACCAGCCAGGATAGCCATACCGGGCTGCTGAAATTCATCACCAAAGGCATCGCCGCCGCGCGCTGCGCCGCCGGGCTGCAATTTCCGAACCCGCGCGCCACCATCGCGGCAATGCGCGATTGATCGGCGCTTTCAAAGGCAGCGTCCAGCCCGCAGATTTCGGAATCAAACCATTTCTGCTGATCCTGCGCCAATTGCGCCAGCTTGTTGGTCGCTATTTCGGCATCGCCATAGGCAAACATTTCGCCCAGCACCGTTTCGCGCTTTTGCGTGGGCTTGGGCATTTTATCGCGCCATTGCTCGCCCAGATAATCCTCGACATTGGCAAGGCAATTGGTGGTCGCCGCTGTATCGCCTGTCTGGCAGGCCTGGCCCATGATGCTGTCCATGACAAAGGGCGCATCATCGCGCCACCCTTCGCGGGCGCTAGAGCCCGGCACAGGCGCAAAGCCCATCAGCATCAGGTTCAGCCACAGCACCAGGCCGCCCAAAATGGCCCAAGGCACGACAAACCACCAAATGGCCCCGCGATAATAGCCCCATGCAATGTCCGCCATGGGCCTGGTGCGGACAATTGGACCCAGAACGCTCATGCAGAAGCCTCCTGATTGCCTAGGCTAAAATCGAGCGCCCTTGCCTGTTTATGGCCTTCCAGCATCCGCCGTCGTTCCATGGCGCGCACCAAGGCATCGGGACGCACTGTCGCCTTGTCCTTGGTTTTGGGATCGTCACGCATCCGTTTGAGGAAATGGACCTGCTGCATCCATTGCAATAACGGCTCAACGCCGAAATGCGGATCGGAATAATCGATCGTGTCATTGCCGCCATGGCCATAAAAGGCCGCGACAAAATCGACACGGTTCAGCGGCATCCAGTAATCCAGCGCGCGCAAAAACCGCGTTCGATGCTTTTGTAACAGCCAGCGCGGATCATCGATATGGCGGCAGCTTTCCTCGAAAACCGTGGGCGCATTGCGGAACAGCGCATTGATGAACCGGGTTTTGCCCTGTTTGAACATGTCCTCGTCGATATGCCGAATCTCACTGTCCTCATGATCGCGCATATGCGGCAGAAAACCATCCGATTGGGTCAGCGCCACAAATACGGGCAGGTCCAGACCGTCCTTGCCACCAAAGGGCTGGATCTTGTTACGCCGCAGAAATTCGTCAATGCGGGTCTGGGTCAGATCCGCATTGGCAATGCCTTCTTCTGACATTTCCAGCCTGTTCTGGCGCACATAGGACACGACTTTGGCCATTTCGATCAGGCCATTTTCGAAATTCTTCAAATGCCCGTCACCGGCTATCGCAGTTTTGACATAGGTCAGCAGCGCGTTGATCTCGCCTTGCTCACTTTGCTCCATGCCAAAGCGTTCGCGCATAAGCTCTGGGGTCAGGCCGCCGCGCCGCTGCGCGCTTTTTTCCAGCGCGACATATTGATTGCTCAGGAACGTCAGCTCGGCTGGAATAGCGATAACCAGCGCGCGGGCCACGGCCATTGCCTCAATCACCACGCTGGCCTGAGCATATTCCAGTGTCCAAAACGCTTTCAGGCGGTCACCGGGAATATCGATGATGGCAAAATCCCTAGCTTCTTCGCCGGGATAGCTGAAACGGTGAACGCGCATTTCGGTGGTGCGCGGCGCGCGTTCACCATCGGCGACATAGCGCGGAGAGCAACTGAGGCCGGGGCTCATCTCGGTAAGTTCGTATTTCAGGCGATTGAGCAACCACGTCTTGCCCGCCGCCGAATGCCCGATCAGCATCAGCGCGAAAATGCCGTCTTCCTTGATCGCATTCAAATCAGCGCGAAACCGCGCAGCCTCTTCGGCCAATTGCGTTTCGTCCGGCTCCTCTTCGTCGACACCGCGATAGATGTCCTCGACAGGTGGCGGCGGCGGTGGCGGGTTTTGCGGCGCAGGATCAGCAACAGGCGCAGCAACGGGCGGGATTGGCGGCGCTTCAGCCTCAACCTCGGCGGCTATAACGGGCTTATCATCCGGATCGTCAACCGGCGCACCAATATCGGGCATGGCAGGGACCAGATGGGCCAAAGGCGCGTCGTCAGCTTGTGGCACGGCTGGCACAGCATTGGCCTGCGGATTTTGCGGATCGAAACTGCCCAAAGCGCCAGTCCCCGGCAGACGTCCGGCAATCTGGCACACAATGCACGGCTGGCCTGGCACCAGCTTGCTGCCATCATGCGGGCATAAAGCCGGGGCAGGTGCCGTGCCATCGTTCATCTTGATGGCATAATCAGGGAAGGCCCGGCCTGCGCCATCCATGCCGGGGGCCTTTTTTGAATTGTTGTCCTGCGGATCATCGATCATCAGCTACCCCCCCCCTTGCCAGCTGCCGAAAACACGATGCGCGAGGCCAGCTTGTCGCCACTTCCTTGCAGATCCTGTTGCGTTAAGCGGCGCAAAACCAACCTTCGAAACCGGATGATCAGCTCTTCATCGGATACAAGGTCTTTCACCGCATCGCTCACGCTTGAATTGTCCAGCCTTGAAAGCGCAGCCTTGCCTCCCAAAGCAGCGCGCAACCAGTGCGTGAAATAGGATGGCCCTGAAATTTGCCCGCGCAATTTGGCCGTACGACCGGCCAGTTTGATCACGACGTCTGCTGCGCGCGCGCAATCGATCTTTCCGTTCATCGCCGCAAAGGCGAGACCGCA
The DNA here is from genome assembly GCA_041736605.1 of Sphingomonadaceae bacterium. GTDB lineage: Bacteria > Pseudomonadota > Alphaproteobacteria > Sphingomonadales > Sphingomonadaceae > JBGSTI01. Next base: position 3,259 of record JBGSTI010000194.1, on the reverse strand, counting down.
TTCAATCAGCCTAATCTGGCCCTTGCCCGACAGCATCTGCGCCACGCGCACGGGCAACAGGCTGAAATCCTGGGCGACGATAAATTGCGAAACAGGGAGTTGCGCCGCAAGCATCGCTTCGGTGTAGGCCAGCCCCTCATCACGGTCCTCGTTTGATCCCTCGCGCTGCACCCGCTGCCAGAACAAAGCCCGCGCGGCGCGGCCCATGGCGGCGGCATCGCTGCTGGCATCGGCCCCATCATGCACCGCCTTTGCCGCCAGTGCAGCGATCAGCGCATGGATATCCTTTACCGCCAGCACCGCTTCGGCCCGGGCCATCAGGCTGGCATAGAGCGCATCGGCATCCAGCGTGGCATATTCGGCGCGCCATTGCGCCCATGCGGGCACGGCCTGATCGGTGGCACCAAATAGCCGCGCAAAGCCTTGCCAGCTATCAAATACCTGGGGTGGCAACACGGTGGCACCCGCCGGACCTGTGCTGGTAATGGCATAATCCAGATAGCGTCCGCCGGTATCGGCCGCTGCCGCTTCGCTGGTGACGATGCATTGAAACGCGCGGGCTGGGTTAAAGCTGCCAATGCCCACCATATGCGCGCTGGTGGTCCAGCCGCGCACGCGGATGCGCTGGCCCGGTGGGTCAATGCTGGATAGCGCCGAACATAGCGCATTTTCGCGCTGCGCGGCGTGATCGATCCGGATCAGCCGGTTGCGCCATGCCAGGCCCAAGCCCGGCCACGCCACCGGCGGATAGGCGGGGATTTGGGCCAAGGGCAGGGTTACTTGCTGGTCGGCAAAGCGGGTGCTGCCATCGGGCAGGGGGATGAAAGGCAGCAAGCGTTCGGGGGCCTGCCCGATCAGCCTGGCCATGGCAGGCGACAGCAAAATGGCATTGCCATAGACCAGACTGCCAATGCCGGTGCGGCCCAGCTCTACCGCGCGCAGCACAATCTGGGCGGCGGGCGGCGGCCCCAGCGGGATGCAGGCAATGATATCGGTTTCATCCCCTCGCTCTGATGCCCAGGCCGATAGCGCCAAGGGCAGATCATAAAGCAGCGCCTTTTCATCGGGGTTCAGGCCAGACATGGCATCGCTTTGCGCCAAAATCTGAAAGTCGCGCCCTTCGGCACTGCGCGGCCCCAGCACCAAAGTGGGCAAAATCACATGATCTTGGGGCAAAACGCTGTTGGGCATGATGATAGGGATCAGCGTCCAGCCGGGGCGGTATCACCGGCAGGCGCGGGGTCAACCGCTGGTGTAGTCTCGCTGCCGTCAGTGCCAGTCGCATTTTGCGCGGCAGTGCCCGGTTGCGCCGCCGTGCTCGCCTCTGAATCGCCGCCAGGGATTTCCAGCGCGGTGGTTCCTGGCGGCACATTGTCGCGTTTGGGGGCTGGCACGGCATAGGTGAGCGCCGCCCAACAAACCAGCGCACCGACAATCACGCCGCCAAGGCCGGTGAGTGGTAATGCCAGTTTTGGCAACGTGCTACGTTCAGGCGGGGCGAGGTGCTGATCAAGCCCTTCGTCCTCGTCCCAATCAGGCTTGCTACGCACCTTGTCTATGGCCGCCTTGATTTGAGTCTCGGCCTGTTCATCGGCGATGGATACCGGAGCCGCGGGCATGGTGATGGGGCGATCACCCAGCTTGCTTATACCATTGTTGAGTGCGGCCAAGTGCGTCGATATCAGGCCAACCTGAGATTTCAGGTCCACCATATCCTGCCGCATCTGATCATTTTGCGGTTGCGCAGCAGCCATCACCTTGCCGGCAAAATCCTGTGGGTTGGCCAGCGCGCTGCCTTCGAGATGGCGGGCAATTGCTGCCTTGGCCTGCGCATCAATGGCGTCAATCATGCGCTGCGGGATCAGCGATCCTTGCGCGCCGGGCCTGTCGATATTGTCTGCCAGAAAGGCAATCAGTTCCGCGCGCAGCCGATCAATTTCTTCGGCCAGGCTGGTGGTGCCTTCGCCCAAGTCCTGATTTTGATCACCAATGTCGTTCATGCCAATGTCGTTCATGGATGTCCCAATCCCAAAGCCTGACCCATCCGCAATAATGACACGAATCATGGCCGCTGTCTGCACAGACTAGGCCGATAGCGGCGTGGACGATAAGGCGAAAAATTCATCATCACGAAAAAATTGTAACTGGCGCTGGAAAGGCCAATGTGAAATCGTGAAATCGAAGTATAGTTAGCAAGATTGTGGCGCTGGCAAGTGAGGGCAACTTGGATATTGATTGCGGTCCGCACAAACAGGGGCGGGTGGACTGTGTTGCGGGGCTGGACGTCAACACGTTTTTGGCACGCAACCGTAGTCTATTGATTTATAAGGCCAGTTTTTCAGGAAAGCCGGTGCTGGCGTATGAATATGCGCCTTTGGCAATGGTGGCGCGCCTTGATGATGGGCAGTTGCTGCCTGCCAGCGATTCAGCGCAGGCGCCGCTATTGGCAGCGCGTGTGGCCTGGCGACAGGGGATGATGGCTTGTGATGGCGCGAATGCGACGTCCGGTGCCAGCGCACCCTTTGTCCAGCCGCGCGGCGAAGGGCAGGGCGCGGCGCATTGGTGGATCGGTCCATTGGACGCCACGCCTTGGACTGTGCCAATGCTCATGGGCAAATTCCCACAGCAGGCGGCATTGGCAACACAATTGGCCATGGCGTTGCACGCTTGCCGCGATAGCAGCATTCTGCACGGCAATATCAATCCATTGGCCTTTGCCCAATCGGCTGATGGCGGGCTGAACATAACCGCCAGCCTACCCGATGAGCGCGGCTTTCTGCCGTTCCTGGGCGATAATGACAGTTTGTGGCAGCCGGGATTCTCGCCGCCTGAAATGGCGGATGGGGCCAAGCGCCTGCCCTTGGGGCCATGGACGGATGTTTACGGGCTTAGCGCCCTGATGTTTCAGGCCATTACGGGCGCCGCGCCATCGGATTGGGCGCGGGCGGGCGATCCCAATGCATGGCGCAGCGATCTGTCGGCACGGCTTGACGGGCTGTGCCTGCCAAAAGTGCAAAAGGTGATTATCGCGGGGTTGAGCCTTGATTATTCGGAACGCCCGCAAACGGCCCAGCTTTGGCACCAGCTGATGGACGTCGGCGCGTTGCAGATTGCCGCATCCGGCCCAATTGACCTTGCCAAGCCAGACCCTGCCGCCCCGCCAGTGACTGCCGCAGACCCGCCTGAAAACACCCCACGTGGCACACCTGTCAAACACGCTGAGCCGCCAAAGGGCTTTGGCCTGCGTCATGCCGCGCTG
>JBGSTI010000190.1:0-1685 GCA_041736605.1 Sphingomonadaceae bacterium | reverse complement strand
GGTGAAGCGGTGCGGCTGGACCACAGCGATCACGCGGCCTTCCGCGCCTTCGCGCGCTGCCGATAACACCGCCTGAATTTCCACCGGGTGATGGCCATAATCATCGATGATGGTCACGCCATCGACTTCGCCAACCTTGGTGAAGCGCCGCTTTACCAAGGTTGGCGAAATTGCGCTGACCGGCGGCGTCGCCACTGTGATTGACGATTATGGCCATCACCCGGTGGAAATCCGTGCCGTGCTGTCGGCGGCGCGCGAAGGGGCAAGGGGCCGAGTCATCGCCGTGGTTCAGCCGCATCGTTTCACTCGGCTGCGCGATCACATGGCGGACTTTCAACAGGCGTTCAACGATGCCGATATGGTGTTCGTAACCCCAGTCTACACCGCCGGTGAAGACCCTATCGAGGGCGTAGATGCCGAGGCGCTGGCGGCGGGCGCGCGCGATCGCGGGCATCGCTCTGCCGTCACGATTCCCGATGCCTTCGCGTTGGCCGACCGGCTGGCGGCGATTATCGAGCCTGATGATACTATCGTTTGCTTGGGCGCAGGCGACATTACCAAATGGGCCGCTGGCATGGCACAGGCGATCACTGACGTCCGCGCCGCCAAGGGCTTGAGTGCGTGACCATGACGCTGGATATACCCCAAGTGCGCGGCAAATTGACGCAGCAAGCGCCACTGGCGCCGCTTGTCTGGTTCAAATCGGGCGGGGCGGCGCAATGGTTGTTTGAGCCTGCCGATGCCGATGATCTTTGCGAATTTTTAGCTGCGCTGGATAGCCAAGTGCCGGTGATGGCGCTGGGTCTGGGATCAAATCTGATCGTGCGCGATGGCGGCGTTCCGGGCGTGGTCGTGCGATTGGGTAAGGCCTTTGCCAAGGTGTTTCAGCCCGCGCCGGGGCACGTCCTTAACTGCGGCGGCGGCGCATCAGGTATCCTCGTCTCCTCCACCGCGCGCGACAAGGGCATTGCCGGTTTTGAATTCCTGCGCTCCATCCCCGGCACGGTCGGCGGTTTTGTCCGCATGAATGGCGGGGCCTACGGGGCGGAAGTCAAAGACATATTGGTCGATTGCGATGTGGTGCTGCGCGATGGCAGCCTGGTGACTTTGCCGGTCGCGGACCTCAATTATACCTATCGCCATTCTGATCTGCCAGCAGGGGCCATTGTCATCGCCGCGCGCTTTCAGGGGCAAGCAGGCGAACCAGCTGCCATTCAGGCCGAGATGGACCGCATTGCCGCCGCGCGCGAAGCTTCGCAGCCGCTGCGCAGCAAAACAGGCGGCTCCACTTTCAAGAACCCGCCGGGTGAAAAGGCCTGGGCGCTGGTCGACGCCGCTGGCTGTCGCGGCCTGATGCATGGCGGCGCGCAGGTGAGTGAAAAGCATACCAATTTTCTGATCAACACCGGCACCGCAACCAGCAGCGATATCGAAGCCTTGGGCGAAGATGTCCGCGCGCGGGTAAAGGCGCAAAGCGGCATCGATCTGGAATGGGAAATACAGCGCGTGGGGGAAACCGGCCTGATGAATAAGTTGCATATCGCCGTCCTGATGGGCGGATGGTCATCTGAACGCCCCGTGTCGTTGATGAGCGGCAATGGTGTGGCCGATGCGCTGGAGGCGCGCGGGCACCGGGTGACGCGCATCGATATGGATCGCAATGTCGCGGCAAAGCTGGCCGAGGC
>JBGSTI010000181.1:0-6442 GCA_041736605.1 Sphingomonadaceae bacterium | reverse complement strand
GACACATGATGGCATCAGCAGCGATGGGCTGGCGTTTCTGGAACCATCGCTGGACTGTATCGGCCCCATGGCGCGCGATCTGGATGTGCTGGGCCAGGCATGGGACGTACTGGCGGAGGATGCGGGGGCAGATGGGCCTTTTCAGCGCATCGTGACCCTGACCGATCTGGGGGGCGTTGATGTGGATCCGGACTTGCGCACGGCCTTTGATCGCGCCGTGGCCCGCACACCCTTGCCCGTCACCGCCATTCCCCTGCCCTTTGCCACCGGGGCCTTGCGGCGGGCGGGTTTGCTGCTGTCGGGCGCTTATCTGATGGCCGAATTGGGGCCGGACTGGCGCATGCCAGACAAAGCCCTGTCCCCGCAACTCATCGCCATATTGGACTGGTGCGAGGGCAAAGCCGCCGATACCGGCCTGTTGGCCGAAGCCAAAGCGTGGCTGATCAACGCACTGGGCGATGACGCCGCCATGCTGCTGCCCACCGCACCGCAAACCGCCTTTGCGCACAGCGCGCCCGCCCCTGCCAATCAGGCTGACTTTACCTGCCTCGCCAATATTGCTGGGCTGCCTGCCTTGGCGCTGCCCTTTGGCACCAGCCACGACGGCCTGCCCATCGGCATGCAGATTATCGGCCCCGCCGCCAGCGAACGCCGCCTCATCACCCTTGCCCGCCAATTTTCATAAGGAGAGCCATTATGCGCATTATCTGCCTGTTCAATCTGAAAGCCGGGGCCAGCGCCGAAGCCTATGAAGCCTGGGCGCGCGGCACCGATATTCCCGGCGTCAACGCGCTGGGCAGCGTCGGCAGCTTTACTGTCCATCGCGCCACCGGCCTGTTTGGATCGGATGCCAAATCGCCCTATGATTATGTCGAGGTGATCGACATTCATGGCTTTGATGATTTCGTTGCCGATGTCAGCAATCCCGAATTTCAAAAGGTCGCTGCTGCCTTTGGCGAATTTACCGATAATCCCGTCTTCATCCTCACGGAGGATCTATAATGGCGCGCTTTGCGGGCAAGACGATTGTGGTCACCGGCTCTGGCAAGGACAAGGGCCTGGGCCAGGGCATATTGCGACGCTTTGCCGATGAAGGCGCGCAATGCGTGGTATCCGACCTTGTCATTGATGCCGAGGCCGAGGCTGTGGCCGATGATCTGCGCGCCCGCGGGGCCAAGGTGGCGGCGATTGCCTGTGACGTGTCGGACGCGCAGGCCTGCACGGACCTTGTCGCGCGGACAGTCGCTGATCTTGGCAGCGTCGACATTTTCGTCAACAATGCCGGCATCGGTTTCATGATGCAGCCTTTGCTCGATGTTGATCCCGCCGATTGGGCGACCGTCATCGCCGTCAACCTGTCTGGCGCGTTTTACGGCACGCAGGCCGCTGCGCGCGCGATGATCGCAGCTGGCAAAGGCGGCAGGATCATCAATATCGCCAGCCAGGCGGCCAAGACCGGCTTTCCGCATCTGCCCGCCTATGTCAGTTCCAAACATGGCATGATCGGCCTGACCCGCGCCAGCGCGCTGGAACTGGGCGCGCATGGCATCACCGTGAACGCTGTCTGCCCCAATCACGTTACCACCGGCCTTGGCGCGCAGCAGAATGATTATTTTTCCAAGCTGCTCGGCTTTGACAGCGTCGAGACCTATCTGAAAAACATGAGCGCCAAAAACCCGATGGGCCGCCCCGGCCTGCCATCGGATACCGCCGCCGCCTGTGCTTGGCTGGCCAGCGACGACGCCTTTTATGTGACAGGTGAGGCCATCAACGTGTCTGGCGGCGAGGAAATGCATTAAAGGCCGTTTCAATCCTCCCCAAGCTTGCTTGGGGAGGGGGACCGCCCGCAGGGTGGTGGAGGGGTAGAATCAGAGGGTGTATAGCCCCTCCACCGTCCTGCGGACGGTCCCCCTCCCCATCGCTGCGCGACAGGGAGCAATGATGTGAACGAAGAACGGATGGATTGGCCGGATGGCGCGAAAATGGCGCTGTCGATTGTCGTCAATGTCGAGGAAGGCAGCGAACAAAGCCTCGCGCGCGGTGACAAGGGGATGGAACCCGTTGACGAACTGGGCATTTTCATCAAAGGGCCGCTGCGCAATTATGCCAATGAAAGCAATTACCTTTATGGCATAAAGGCCGGTGCTCCGCGCGTTGTGAAACTGCTCAAACGCTATGACATCATGGCCAGCTGGACCGTCGCGGCGCTAAGCCTTGAAAACCACCCCGAAATTGCCGCCGCCATTGTCGATCTGGGCCATGAAGCGGTGAGCCATGGCTATCGTTGGGTCCATCAATACCGCTTTGACGAAGCGCGCGAGCGCGAATTTATCCGCATGGCCGCCGACAGCATCGAGCGCACATGCGGCATGCGCCCGGCGGGCTGGCTATCGCGCTATATGCTCACCGATAATACCCGCCGCCTGTTGATCGAAGAAGGTTTTACCTATCATATGGATGACTATTCGGGCGATATTCCGTTTTGGGATTGCACAACCATGCCCGAAAAGCCGATGGTCATTATGCCCTATCAACTGGACAATAATGACATGAAAATGTGGACCGATCACGCGATGATGCCCGACCAATGGCTGGCCTATGCCATCCGCAATTTCGACCAGATTTACCGCGAAGGCGAAGAAGGAAACCCCAAAATGATGAGCCTGGGCCTGCATTTGCGTATCATCGGGCGGCCGGGGCGGATCTGGGCACTGGAGCAGTTTTTCGCCCATGTGCGCAAGCACGATGGCGTGTGGATCACCACCCGCCGCGCCATTGCCGAGCATTTCGCCAAGGTGCGCCCAGCATGAGCCTGCGTCTGGAAATCGACGGTGCCATTGCCCGCATCCTCATCGACCGGGCAGACAAGCGCAACGCCTTTCATCTGGAGATGTGGCAGGCCCTGCCCCGCCTGCTGGATCGGGCCGAAGCCGCGCCCGATATACGCCTGATCATGCTGCAATCGGCCACAGAGGGCATGTTTTGCGCGGGCGCGGACATTGGTGAATTGCTGACCCAGCATAAAGACTTAGCCTGGCTGGCGGCCAATCAGGCAGCGATCAACACCGCGCAATATCGCCTTGCCCGTTCGCCCAAGCCGACGATCGCGTTCATCGATGGCGATTGCGTGGGCGGTGGCTGTGGTCTGGCCATTGCCTGCGACATGCGCGTTGCCACGCCGCGCGCCAGGCTGGGCATTACGCCTGCCAAATTGGGTCTGGTCTATCCGCTGCACGACACCAAATTGCTGGTCGATCTGGTGGGGCCGGGTCAGGCGAAAAAGATGCTGTTCACTGGCGCGCTGCTGCCCGCAGATGCGGCTTTGGCCATTGGGCTGATCGAAGAGATTGCCGATAGTGCCGACGCGCTGGCCGCGCAGATCATCGCCAATAGCGCGCATAGCTGCCGCGAAATCAAATTGTTCGTCCGCCGCATTTTGGAGGGTCAGGCACAGGATGATGATGCCAGCCTGACGATTTTTGCCGAAGCCTTTGCCGGGGCCGATTTCGCCGAGGGCGTCGCCGCCTTTACCTCCAAGCGAAAGCCGCAATTTCCATGACCGGCGCGCTGATCCACGGCCAGATCATGGGCGGCGTGGTGACCACGCCCGACCTTGATCTGGCGCTGGCCGATTATGCGGATGGTCTGGGCCTTCGCCTGATCGACAAGGGCGTGCTGACTGCCAATCTGGCCGCAAGCTGGGCCTGCCCAAACAGCAGCGGCGCGCGCATGGCAGTGCTGCAACCGATCAGCGGCGTGGCCTGCTATATCCGCCTGATCGAACAGCCAATCCCGGCCGATTTCGTGCCGACCACCAGCTATGGCTGGGCCAGTTTTGAAATCAGCGTGCAGGATGTATTCGCCCTGCCCGCCCAATTGGCGAACAGCGGTTTCGACGTGATCGGCCCGCCCAAGGAAATCCCGTCATTGCCGTTTTTCGTGGCGATGCAAGTGCATGGCCGGGGCAAGGAAATGCTGTATTTCAACGAAATCCGCATGGACACGCCGACCAGCGACCTGCCCCGCGCCGCGTGCCCGGTGGACCAGATTTTCATCATCATATTGGCGGCAAAGGACCGCATGGCCAGCTGTGCCTGGTATCGCGACAGGCTGGGCCTTGATCTGGCCGATACCTATACAATCGAATATAGCATGATAAACAAGGCCTTCGCCCTGCCAGCGGGCACGCAATCGACGCTGACCATGGTTCAGGCCGGGCGCATGACAATATTGGAAGTCGATGATTATCCCGCCCAAGCCACCGAGCGGCCCTGCCATGCCGGAATGCTGCCACCGGGCAATGCGCTGGTCAGCCTGGCGGTGCGCGATCTGGATGCGCTGGGCCTTGACTGGATCACACCGCCCCTGGCCCGCACAGAGGCACCCTATCATGGCCGCAGGGCCGCAACCGTGTTTGGCCCATCGGGTGAATTGCTGGAACTGATCGAGATCGGTTAAGCCGGATCACCCAACAACACCATTGGCGACAAGCTGCGCAGGCTGTGCCGCATCATAGCCCAGATTGCGCAATATCGCGGCGCTGTTCTCCCCCGGCACAGGCAATGTCGCCGCCTTGGCCGGGCGGGCGCCGTTCATGGTCAGCGGCAACGTGGGCAAATGCGTTTGCGTGCCATTGTCCAGAGTTACTGGCTCCAGCCCGCCTGATGCCAGCAGATGCGGATCGTCAAACATATCCTCTGGCCGCCCAATCGGCGCAAAGGGCAGGCCCGATCCGTCCAGCCGTGCCACCACTTCATCACGGGTAAAGCCCGCAATCAGCGCGCGGATTTGCGGCATGATCCGGTCTCGCGCCAGAACGCGCTGATTATTGGCGCGCAGGCTTTCATCGGCCCAAAGATCATCCAGCGCAAATAACGCGCAGAATTTCTGCCAAAGCGCATCGGTGACCACGCCGATGAACACCGGCTCATCGCGGGTTTCAAACACGTCATAGATAGCCCATGCCGAAATGCGCGCGGGCATGGGTGCGGCGGCTTTGCCCGTCACCGCAAACTGCGCCATGTGCTGGCCCACCAGATAGATCACCGTTTCAAACAGCGACGAAATCACCTTTTGTCCGCGCCCCGTGCGGCGCCGTTCCTCCAGTGCCGCCAATATGCCGATTACGCCAAACATGCCGCCGGTCACGTCAACCACACTGGCCCCGGCGCGCAGCGGCTTGCCCGGAGGCCCGGTCATATAGGCAAGCCCGCCCATCATCTGCGCCACTTCGTCCAAAGCCGTGCGGTCTTCATAGGGACCGGGCAGAAACCCTTTTTCCGAGCAATAAATCAGGCGCGGATTGACGGCGGCCAGACTGTCATAATCCAGCCCCAGCCGGTCGAGCGCGCCGGGACGGAAATTTTCCACCAACACATCGGCGCTTTCGGCCAATTGCCGGGCAATCGCCAAGCCCTCAGGTGCTTTCAAGTTCAGGCAGATCGATGCCTTGTGCCGATTGTACATCGGGAAATAGCCCGCGCCAGATCCCATCAGGCGCCGCGTCTGATCGCCGCCCATCGGCTCAATCCGCGTTACCTCTGCGCCCAGACTGGCGAGAATATGGCCAACGGTCGGCCCCATCACCATATGCGTAAATTCCACGACCTTGATACCGGCCAGCGGGGTCGGACTGTTCATAGGGCGGTCCTTTGCGCGAAGTCGAGTGGCAGGCCGGCATCGGGGGTAAAGCCGTAAAGCGGTTCGCCGGGCAGCGCCTCAGCCAAAATGGCGCGCACCTGCATCAGCTTGTCCAGATCAATTCCGGTATCATAGCCCATGGCGGCCAGCATGAACGCCAGATCCTCGGTCACGATATTGCCCGACGCCCCCGGCGCGAACGGACAGCCGCCCAGCCCGCCTAGCGAAGCCTCCAGCGTGGTGATCCCCTCGTCCAGTCCGGCCAGCGCATTGGCGAGGCCCAGCCCGCGGGTATTATGCAAATGTAGCGTTGTCAGCCGCTCCGCCCCCACCGACTGTTTTACGCGGCGCACCAGCCGCTTGACCTTGGCCGGATCGGCATAGCCAGTGGTGTCAGACAGACCCAGTTCCTCCACCCCTGCCGCTACGCAGGCTTCGGCCAGCCGCACGACAGTGTCTTCGGGCACAGCCCCTTCGATTGTGCAGCCAAAGGCCGTCGCCAGACCCACAGCAAAACCGATGCCAGCATCGCGGGCGATGCGCGCCGCCTGCGTCACTTCATCCAGCATCGCGGCGTGATCCTTGCGCACATTTTTGATGCTGTGCGTTTCCGACATGGAAAACGGAATCGACATGGCATGGACGCCCGCCGCCACGGCGCGTTCTGCCCCCTTGGCATTGGGCACCAGCGCCACAACGCGCAGGCCCGGAATGTTGCGGGCAAAGGCCACCAGCTCGGCGGTATCGGCCATTTGCGGCAACAGGCTGGGCGGCACGAAACTGCCCACCTCAATCTCGCGCA
>JBGSTI010000152.1:0-8045 GCA_041736605.1 Sphingomonadaceae bacterium | reverse complement strand
TCGCTGGAAATGATTGAGCTGCGCGTGCTGGCCGATATCGCCAAGGGCCGCGCGCCGGGGCCGCAAACCTCGCTGGCCAAGCTGCTGGCGTCGAGCATCCGGCAGGATGTCGATTTGCTGGCCGTGGACCTATATGGCGATGCCGGGCTGGAACTGGACATCACCCGCCCGCTTTATGGCCATAATGCGCCGCCGCCGCGCCATTCGGCTGGGGCGCAGTTGGCTACGCCGCGCTATTTGAACAGCCGGGCTTGGACCATTTTTGGCGGCAGCAACGAAGTGCAGGCCAATATCATCGCACGCAGCGTTTTGGGGCTTTGATCCCAGCATATTTAGACCGGCCATTCAGAGCCGCAAGGAGAGGGTAACATGCAATTAAGCCGCGACGAGCTGCTTCGCGCCTATCGCCAGATGAAGATCATCCGCGAGTTTGAAGAGCGTTTGCACACCGAAATCATGACCGGCGAAATCGCCGGGTTCACGCATCTCTATTGCGGGCAGGAAGCTGTTGCCGTGGGCGTGTGCGAATTGCTGACGCCTGCTGACAAGATCGTATCGACCCATCGCGGCCACGGCCATTGCTTGGCCAAGGGCACTGATGTGAAATCGATGATGAAGGAAATCTGGGGCAGCCGCGAGGGCACGTGCAAGGGCAAAGGCGGTTCGATGCACATTGCCGAGGTGGACGTCGGCATGCTGGGCGCAAACGGCATTGTGGGTGCAGGCGCCCCCATCGCAGTCGGCGCAGCCTTGGCTGCCAAGCTTAACGGGCCAGACAAGGACGGCATGCTGTCGGTCGCCATCACCTTTTCGGGCGATGGCGCGTGCAATCAGGGCACAACGTTCGAAGCAATGAACATGGCGGTGGTGACCAAGGCCCCGTGCATTTTCATATTCGAAAACAACCATTATTCCGAACATACCGGATTTGAATATGCGGTCGGCACGTCCAAGGACATTGCCAGCCGCGCCGAGGCCTTTGGCATGAAGGTATGGCGCGGCAATGGCGACCATTTCTTTGATGTGTATGAAACCATGCGCGAAGTGCTGGACTATGTCCGCGCAGGCCATGGCCCCGCCGCAGTCGAATTTGATACTGAGCGCTTTTTCGGCCATTTCGAAGGCGATCCCCAGCGGTATCGCGGCGAGGGCGAGTTGGACCGCATTCGTGAAATGCGCGATTGCCTCAAGAAATTCCGCACCAGTGTAACGGATGCCAAGCTGCTGACCGATGCCGATATCGATGCGCTGGATGTCGAGGTGATGGACCTTATCGAACAATCGGTGACCGAGGCCCGCGCGGCTGATCGGCCCACCGCTCAAGACGTCCTGACCGACGTCTATATTAGCTATTGATCGGCGGGAGATCTACCATGGCAGAAATGATGTACCGCGACGCCGTGCTATCCACGCTGTTCGCTGAAATGGAACGCGACGAAAATGTCGTCGTTCTGGGTGAAGATATTGTCGGCGGCATGGGCACGCCCGGCGGCCCCGAAGCGATTGGCGGCATCTGGTCAACATCGGTTGGCCTGTTCGACAAATTCGGCAAGGATCGCGTGATTGACACGCCGATTTCGGAAAGCGCCATCATGGGCGCGGCGGCAGGCCTTGCGCTGGCGGGCAAACGCCCGGTCGCCGAATTGATGTTCGCCGATTTCATTGGCGTGTCACTGGACCAGATCTGGAACCAGATCGCCAAATTCCGTTATATGTTCGGCGGCAAAACCAAATGCCCGGCGGTGATCCGCATGGCCTATGGCGCGGGCTATAATGCAGCAGCACAGCACAGCCAATCGGTGCACCAGATGCTGACCGGGATGCCTGGCCTGAAAGTGGTGATGCCATCGACTCCGGCGGATGTGAAGGGCCTGCTCACACAAGCCATCCGCGATGATGATCCAGTGATTTTCCTTGAGCACAAGGCGCTCTATGGCATGTCGGGCGAGGTGCCAGATGGCGACTACACCATCCCCTTTGGCCATGCGCGGTTGAGCCGGGCGGGCAAGGATGCGACGATTGTGGCATCGGGCCTGCTTTTGGGCTTTGCTGAAAGCGTGGCGGACAAGCTGGCGGCCGAAGGCATTGGTTGTGATGTAATCGATCCGCGCACCACCAGCCCGCTGGATGAAGAGGCGATTATCGATTCCGTCGAAGTCACGGGCCGGTTGATCGTGATCGACGAAGCCCCGCCGCGCTGCAATTTCGCCACCGATGTGGTCGCCTTGGTCAGCGAAAAGGCCTTTGCCTCGCTCAAAGCCCCGCCGCAAATGGTGACGCCGCCGCACACGCCGATCCCGTTCGCGCGCGAACTGGAAAGTGCCTATCTGCCCTCGCCAGACAAGATCGAGGCCGCTGTCCGCAAGACACTGGCCTGGAAGTGAGGACGGGATAATGGCCAATATCAGACCGTTCTGCATGCCCAAATGGGGCATCGAAATGACCGAAGGCACGCTGGCGCAATGGATGGTGGCCGAGGGTGACACGTTTAAACGCGGCCAGACATTGTGCCTCATCGAAACGGCCAAGATCACCAACGAGGTTGAGGCCGAATATGAAGCGGTGGTCAAACGCATGTTGGTGCCTGCGGGCGGCGATGCCCATGATGTGGGCGTGCTGTTGGCCGTGTTCGCCGATGCCGATACCAGCGACGCCGAGATTGATGATTTCATCGCCAATTTCAAAGCGGCGGATACCAAGGTTGCGGCGAAATCGGCAGCTGCTCCGGTGGTGGCTGCGGCCCCTGCTGCGGCGCCTGCACCTGCACGCAAAGCCATCACCACCAACCGCGCGATCAGCACGGAGGCGCTGAAACTGGCCGAGGAACTGGGCGTCGATATTGACCCCATCGAGGGATCAGGCCGGGGCGGGCGCATTACCTATCAGGATGTGCAACAGGCCAGCAAACCGGCACGCGCGTTTGTGGCACAGGGCGGGGCCGATCTGGCTGTGTCACTGGACAGTTTCTATGCCTCGCCGCTGGCGAAGCGTCTGGCGGCGTTGCACGGCATTGACCTTGGCAGCATCACTGGCACTGGCGCGCGTGGGCGGATCAGCAAGGCCGATGTGCTGGCTTTGGTCAAGCAATCATCCTCGCCGTTCAGCAATGCGCCGTTTGTGGCTGGCGATAACAGCCCGCAAATTGTGCCGATGGACAAGATCCGCAAAGTGGTGGCGCAGCGTCTGACGGCATCGAAACAGACCATTCCGCATTTCCGGCTGGTCGCGCATGTCTGCGTCGATGCGTTGCTGGAATTGCGCAAGACCGCCAATCTGGTGCTGGGCGTAAAAGCATCGATCAACGACTATCTGGTCAAGGCCGTGGCGCTGGCGCTGGCGCAGCATCGCGATGTCAATGTGCAGGTGCATGGCGATGCCATCCATCATTTTGCCCATGCCGATATTTCGGTGGCGGTGGCCAGCCCCAAGGGATTGGTGACGCCGATCGTGCGCTCGGCCGATCTGATGCGGATTGACCAGATTGCCGAGGCGACCAAGGCCTTGATCGACAAGGCGCAGGCCGGGAATTTGGGCTATGCGGACATGGATGGCGGCACGTTCTCCATCTCGAACCTTGGCATGTTCGGCATTGATCAGTTCGATGCGATCATCAATCCGCCACAGGGCGCGATCCTGGCCGTTGGCGGCATTCAGCGCGTGCTGGGTGAGGGGGCTGATGGCGAGGCGCGGTTTGAAAGCCGGATGACGCTGTCGCTCAGCCTTGATCACCGTGCGATTGACGGCGCCGCAGGGGCGCAGTTCATGGCGACACTGAAGCGGCTGATTGAGGCGCCTGAGGGGTTGTTTGGGGGCTGAGTTCGCCCCTCCTCTTCAGGGGAGGAGCAGCGTGCTGAGCACCTTAATAACGCGCAAAATCTGGGCCCCGGCTTTCGCCGTGGATCAGTTTGCGTTGTCGCGAATTTCACGATGGACTTTGTGCAAGGTTTGAAACCCGCAAAAAGAAAAATGGTCGGGGAAAGAGGATTCGAACCTCCGGCCCCTGCCTCCCGAAGACAGTGCTCTACCAGGCTGAGCTATTCCCCGACCGATCGACCGGGGTATGGGACCCCGCCGAGGCAGACCGCGCCTATAGGCAGCGGCGCGGCTGCTGGCAAGCATACATTTGCGCTTTTTGCCCTGTGAATAAGAACAGCGCGATGATTTGCGCTCTGCCCGGGGCCGTCCTAGACTTTGCCTATGGCATCCCAAGCAGAATCACCCGCACAGACGCCCCCGCATTATGAGGGACAATATCTTGATCTGATGCGCCGCATCTGGACTGAGGGCGTTGAACAGCGCGACCGTACGGGCGTTGGCACGCGCTGCCTGTTTGGCGCGCAGATGCGATTCTCGCTGGCGGACAATGCTGTGCCGCTGCTGACCACCAAGCGCGTGTTCTGGAAAACCGCCGCGCGCGAGATGCTGTGGTTCCTGTCGGGCGACACCAATATCCGCAGCTTGGTAAGCCAGGGCGTCAAGATCTGGACCGATTGGCCGCTTGATCGCTATCGCCGCGAAACGGGCGACAATATGGCGATGGAGGATTTTGAGGCGGCAATCATCGCGGATGCTGATTTTGCCGCGCGCTGGGGCGATCTGGGGCCGGTTTATGGCAAGCAGTGGACCGATTGGCCGGTCTATGACGAGGAAGGCCCAGACGGCCTCTATCGGCGACGCGCGCGGGGTTTGAACCAGGTGGCGATGCTGGTGGAAAGCCTGAAGGCCAATCCGGGATCGCGGCGGCATATTATCGAGGGCTGGAATGTCGCAGAGCTGGACCAGATGGCGCTGCCGCCCTGCCACAAGACCTATCAGTTTCAGGTGACCGATGGCCGATTGAACGGCCTGTTGTTTCAGCGCAGTTGCGATCTGGGGTTGGGCTTTGCCTTCAATATTTTCGGGCTGACTTTGCTCACCCGGATGCTGGCCGATCAATGCGGGCTGATCCCCGGCGAGATTGTCTGGCAGGGCGGCGACGTGCATCTGTATCTCAACCATGCCGATCTGGTGGAGGAGCAATTGGCGCGCAAACCATCGGGCCAGCCAACGCTGTATCTGTTGCGCACACCGGCCAGCATCTTTGACTATGCGATCGAGGATTTCGAGGTGCGCGATTATGCGCCGCAGGGCAAGATTTCCGCGCCGGTTGCGGTGTAACCAAGAGCGACCAGCGATAAAGGTCAGGCATATTGACCTTTCTTTTCGCTTGAAATAAAAGTTCAAGAAAGGAAAACTTGATTAAAGTCTGGCGATTCGAAATGACCAAGGCCCGCTGACCTCGGCGCGCCCCCGGTCTCGAAATCGCACGACGCCCCCAGGAGAGACAGACATGGCCGTTCCGCCTGATAATGTCCCGCATATTAACCACTCCGGTGCCAACTTGCCGGGCCTGTCGCTGCATGTGCCGGTGCCGCATTACCGCCCCGGCGATCCGGTCGATTTCTCGCACATCACGGTCCCGCCCGCGGGCGTACAGCCGCGCCCGGCAGAGAACTGCCCGGCAGCGGAAACGCATCCCCTGTGCCTTGATCTCATTCGCGTGCTCGATGACGATCATCAGGCTGTCGGCCCGTGGAACCCGCGCCTGTCGCCCGATCAATTGCGGCTGATGCTGCGCAACATGGCGCTGACCCGTGCTTTTGACGAGCGACTTTATCGCGCCCAGCGCCAGGGCAAGACCAGTTTCTATATGAAGTCCACTGGAGAAGAGGCGACATCGGTTGCCCCTGCCATGGCGATGGCCAGCGATGACATGGTCTTCCCCAGCTATCGCCAGCAGGGCATTTTGATCACGCGCGGCTATCCGTTGGAGGACATGATCAACCAGATCTATTCCAACCGCATGGACAAGCTGAAAGGTCGGCAATTGCCGATCATGTACAGCGCGCGCGATTATAGTTTCTTCTCGATCTCGGGCAATCTGGCGACGCAATATCCGCAGGCGGTGGGCTGGGCGATGGCATCGGCGATCAAGGGCGATACGCGCATCGCCGCCACATGGTGCGGCGAGGGATCTTCGGCAGAGGGCGATTTCCATTCCGCTGTCGTCTTTGGCGCGGTGTATAATGCGCCGGTGATTTTCAACATCGTCAACAATCAATGGGCAATCAGCAGCTTTTCGGGCTTTGCTGGCGGTGAACGCACGACTTTTGCGGCGCGGGCCATGGGCTATGGCATTGCGGGCCTGCGCGTTGATGGTAATGATCCTTTGGCGGTCTATGCCGCGACGCAATGGGCAGCGCACCGGGCGCGGACCAATAAGGGGCCGACACTGATCGAGCATTTCACCTATCGCGCCGAGGGGCATTCGACCAGCGACGATCCCGGCCAGTATCGCAGCGCGCAGGAACGCGACGAATGGCCTCTGGGTGACCCCATCGTGCGCCTGAAACGCCATCTGATCGCTCTTGGCGAATGGAGCGTCGAACAACATGAAGCGATGGATCTGGAATTGGCCAACAGGGTCAAGGCCGCGACCAAGTCTGCTGAAAAGAACGGCATTTTGGGCCATGGCCTGCACCATCCGTTCCACACCATGTTTGAGGATGTGTTCGAGGAACTGCCCTGGCATTTGAAGGAACAGAGCGAACAGGCAATCCGCGAAAGGGCAATCAAATGGCCGGAATGACCGAAGCGGATGCGCTTGATATGACCGCCGCCGACAGCAAATCGATGAACATGATTGAGGCGATCAACAGCGCGCTGGACGTCATGCTCACCCGCGATCCCGATGTGGTGATCATGGGCGAGGATGTCGGCTATTTTGGCGGCGTGTTCCGCGCCACGGCGGGCTTGCAAAAGAAACACGGCCTCACCCGGGTGTTCGATACGCCGATCAACGAATGCGGGATTATCGGCGTCGCTGTGGGCATGGGCGCTTATGGCCTGCGCCCGGTGCCCGAAATCCAGTTTGCTGACTATATCTATCCGGGGCTGGACCAACTGGTCAGCGAAGCGGCGCGGCTGCGCTATCGCTCGGCCGGAGAGTTCATTGCGCCGATCACGGTGCGCTCGCCCTTTGGCGGCGGCATTTTTGGCGGACAGACGCACAGCCAGTCGCCCGAAGCGTTGTTCACTCACGTATCGGGCATCAAGACGGTGATTCCGGCCACGCCCTATGATGCCAAGGGTCTGTTGATTTCGGCCATCGAAGACAATGATCCCGTGATCTTTTTCGAGCCCAAGCGCATCTATAACGGCCCGTTTGACGGCTATTATGACAAGCCGGTGGAACCATGGGCCAAGCATAAGGGCAGCGATGTGCCAACCGGCCATTACCGCGTGCCCTTGGGCAAGGCGCGGATCGTGACCGAGGGCGATGCCATGACCGTATTGGCCTATGGCACCATGGTGCATGTGGCCGAGGCGGTTTGCCGCGAAAAGGGCGTAGAGGCCGAAATCCTTGATCTGCGCACTCTGGTGCCTTTGGATATCGAAGCGATTGAGGCATCGGTGAAAAAGACCGGTAAATGCCTGATCATTCACGAGGCGACGCGCACTTGCGGTTTTGGCGCAGAACTGTCTGCCCTCGTGCAGGAACGCTGTTTCCACCATCTCGAAGCGCCGATCCAGCGCGTCACCGGCTTTGACACGCCCTATCCGCACAGCCTGGAATGGGCCTATTTCCCCGGACCGGTCCGCATTGGCGAGGCCATTGACCGGCTTTTGAAGGACTGATCATCATGGGCACATACACATTCAACCTGCCCGATATTGGCGAGGGCATTGCCGAGGCGGAGATCGTCGCGTGGCATATCAAACCGGGTGACCGCATCGAGGAAGATGGCCGCATCGCCGATATGATGACCGACAAGGCAACCGTGGAAATGGAAAGCCCGGTGGCGGGCGTGGTCCTGTCTGTCGCGGGCGATGTGGGCGATGTGATCGCCATCGGTTCCGCACTGGTGGTGATTGAAACCGATGACGAGCATGAAGGGGAGGCTGAGGTGGCCCCGGTGGCGACGCCTGCGCCCGCTCCCGCGCTTGCACCCAAGGCAGAGCCAGCTCCCGTGATGGAAGCGACGCCTGAACCTGCGCCTGCACCC
>JBGSTI010000146.1:0-2163 GCA_041736605.1 Sphingomonadaceae bacterium | reverse complement strand
TTGGGCGCCCGGCGATATCGACCTGTTGATCGAAGCAGGCTGGCAAGCGCGGGCGCGCGGTGAGCGCGGCGATGTGGAACAACTGGCGCAATCGGTGCTGGCGCAAATGCCCGATAATCCTGATGCTTTGGTTCTGCTGGGCCATGTGCGGCTTGATCAGGGCGATGCCAAAGAGGCGCGCTATCTGGCGCTATCCGCCCTCTCGGTCGATGCCACCCATGCCGAAGCATTGCGCCTGATGGCCAGCGCCCGCCTGTCTGGCAATCCGCTGGGTAGCCTGTTCTGGCATTATGGCCGGGTGATGAGCGGCCTGAAAGACACGCGGTTGATCCTGACCATCGGCCTCATCTATCTGGCCTATCGCGCCACTTTGGTCACGGGTGCATGGCTGCAATGGCCTGAAACCGTGATCAACCTGATCATCATCATCTATCTGGGCTTTTTCCTTTTGAGTTGGTTCAACCAGATCATCATCAACCGCATGGTGCAAAAGGAATTGAAGGCCTTTCGGATCAGCCGGGAATATTGATGGGGCATCAAACTGTGCTGTCCTGTGATGCTCAATTTTTCGTCATTCCCGCGCAGGCGGGAACCCATCACCTGCCAGTGCGGCCTCTTGCTCGGGTGATAGACGCCCGCCTGCGCGGGCGTGACGACAAAAAATGGAAATACCCTAAAAAAACGCCCCGGCTTTCACCGGGGCGTTCAGGCCGTTATCGGGTTGGTAGGGCGACCCGTATCGCTTATTTCGGTTCCAGATACAGGCTACGCAGCCGCTCAAAATCCGCCGGGGCAAAGCCCAGTTCCTGCGTCAGATAGCCTTCGACGCTGCCATAATCGCGGTCGATGATTTCAAAGAACTGCACCAGGTGCGACACGCCCGCCTTGCTGTACAGCGGTTCCGCCTTGGCCCCGCCGGGCTTGGCAGCCGCCGCCATATAATATTGGACGATGGGATTATTCGGGTAATCCGCCGGGTTCAGTATCGGCATTTCATTTTGCGGACGGCGCAATTGAGTCGACAGATGATAATCAGCGATGATCGTATCGCGGTCGACGCCCAGAACCGAGAGGATCAGCGCCGATGCAATGCCGGTGCGATCTTGCCCCGCCGAACAATGATACATGACCGCGCCGTCATCAGCCAGCAATCGCTTGAAAATGCTGCGATATTGGGGGGCCATCATCTTGCCCATGCCATCATAGACATATTCGCCATTGCCCTTGCCAAAATTGGCCATCAGGGGCTTGAGCGAATAATCATTGGCAATGAACAGCGCGCCGGTGGCATCGTCCAGCTGGGTTGCCGCCACTTCGCGTTCTTCCAATGAGCGCAGATCGATGATTGAGCCGATGTTCAGCCCATCCAGCAGGGCATAATCCTGCGGACTGATCAGCGGCAAAGCGCCAGACCGATAGATGCGGCCCCAGCGCACATGGCGGCCATCCTTGGTCACATAACCGCCCAGATCACGAAAATTGCTACCCTTTTCCAAAGGCAGTTCGCGTTCGGCCACGGTGGTGATGCTGCCATCACCGCCATCGCGCAGACGAACAAAGCGGCGTTCAGCAACAGGCAGCGCCACTGAGGCCTTGCCGCTGCCCTGATGGCTGGCCACCGGGGTCAGGCCATCAAGCGCCGCATCGGGCGTGGCCACGACAAAAATGTCGATCCGGTCCTTGCTGCCCTTGCTGTCTTCCCAAGTCACCTGCACGTTGCCCGCGTCAACCCGGCTGACCTCGGCCTTGTCGAGGGCAAAGGCCGGATTGGCGATGAGTGCACACGCAGCCAAGCCCGAAAGCCAGCCTGCAATTCTGGTTGATTTTGACATCATGAAAATACCCTCTCATCAAAAACTGAAGCGCACACCACCCAGAAAGCGGCGACCGATCTGTTCCACTTCGGTGGGCTGCGATTCATTGTCTTGATACGCAACATAAATCGCATCAGTCAGGTTCGATGCATCAAGAAACAATGTGAAATTATCGGTCAGCTGATAGCGGATCGAGACATCCAGATTGTCATAGGACTGGCGAAATTCGCCGCTGCCAAGGCCGCCCAGCGTATCCAACCAGTCTGACCGCCATTGATAGCTGATCCGCGCTGACAGGCCATATTTCTCGAAATAGAGCGAGGCGTTGGTGATCGTATCCGACAGGCCC
>JBGSTI010000120.1:0-4298 GCA_041736605.1 Sphingomonadaceae bacterium | reverse complement strand
GTACCCGCGCCTGTGGTAACCGCACAGCCGATCAGGGCGGCGCGGTCTAGCGGCATATCAGGATCGATGCGTACACAGGCATTTTCGTGGATCAGCATCATTTCGGCAAAGGCCGACAGATTGAGCATCTGATTGACCACGCTGCCATCGGGGCGGGTGATGCGCGGGGCATCGCCGGGGCCGCGTCGCGTATTGGCACCCAGGCACAAGGACAGCCGCCCGGTGACGCAAAATTCGCACTGGCCGCAATAGGCGGACAGGCACGAAACAACCGCGTCACCGACCTTGACCGAACGAACCTCGCTGCCCACCGCCTCGACAATCCCGGCGGCTTCATGGCCGGGAATGGCGGGCAGGGGATGCGGATACGCGCCTTCGATGAAGTGCAGATCGGAATGGCATAGCCCGCAGGCGGCGGTGCGGATCAGCACCTCGTGCGGGCCGGGCTTGGAAATCACGACGTCTTCGATTTCCAGCTTTTTGCCGGGTTCGACCAAAATGGCGGCTTTCATGGAACTATTCTCCTGTTGGGTGCCGCGCGGGTTTAGCGCGCCACGCCGATATCGCCGCTCGACATGCCACTATCGGGCGAGGCCGAATATTTGCCCATTTCCAGACGGGCAATGGCACGGGCGTGCACTTCATCAGGGCCATCGGCCAGACGCAGCGTGCGCTGTCCGGCATAGGCCTTGGCGAGGCCAAAATCGCTCGACACGCCGCCGCCGCCATGCGCCTGAATAGCATCGTCGATGATCTTCAACGCCATGCTGGGCGCCTGCACCTTGATCATGGCGATCTCGCCTGCCGCCGCCTTGTTACCCACCTTGTCCATCATATCGGCGGCTTTCAGGCAGAGCAGGCGCGTCATTTCGATATCGATACGGGCGCGGGCGATACGCTCTTCCCACACCGAAAATTCCGAAATCTTGCGGCCAAAGGCGGTGCGCGACAGCAGGCGCTTGACCATTTTCTCCAGCGCCACTTCGGCCGTGCCGATAGTGCGCATGCAGTGATGGATACGGCCCGGCCCAAGGCGCCCTTGCGCAATTTCAAAACCGCGCCCTTCGCCCAGCAACATATTGCTGGCGGGAATGCGGACGTCCTTGAGCTCGATTTCCATATGGCCATGCGGCGCATCGTCATAGCCGAACACCGGCAGGTGGCGCAGAATGTTGACGCCTGGCTGATCAAGTTCCATCAGCACCATCGATTGCTGGGCATGGCGCTTGGCCGACAGATCGGTCTTGCCCATCACAATCGCGATCTTGCAACGCGGATCGCCCGCACCCGATGACCACCATTTGGTGCCATTGATGACATAGTCATCGCCATCGCGCTCAATACGGGTTTCGATATTGGTGGCGTCGGATGAGGCAACCGCCGGTTCGGTCATCAGGAACGCCGAACGGATTTCACCATTCATCAGCGGCACCATCCAGCGCTGCTTTTGCTCGGCGCTACCATAGCGGTGGAACACTTCCATATTGCCGGTATCGGGCGCGGAGCAGTTAAACACTTCCGATGCCCAGCCCAGACGGCCCATTTCTTCGGCGCAAAGGGCGTATTCCAGATTGGTCAGGCCCGGCCCTTCAAAACCCACACTGTCGTCAACATGCGGGCGGCCTGCCGATGGCGGCATGAACAGATTCCAGATGCCGGCAGCTTTCGCCTTGGCCTTCATCTCTTCCATGATGGGGATGACTTTCCAGCGTTCGCCCTCGGCTTCCTGTTTGTGAAAGGTTTCATCCAGCGGCAGCAGATGCTGATTGATGAAGTCGCGCACGCGGTTGCGCCAGTAAAGCTGGCGGTCAGTCAGATCAAAATCCATGCATCATCTCCTGTATTTAATCACATGATTAACCCCATGGCCGGGGCTGGCAAGGGCTATCGAAAATTATTGCGCCGGATTGTGGTCCTCGACGGATCGAGCGGCCAGCCGCGCAGCATGATCCTCGCGCGTGATCGGGTAAAAGCGATAGGCAAAGGCGGAGCAAACACCGGTAAAGGCAATGACGCAGCACACTAGCAGCGATAATGTTGCCACCACTTCGGGAGCGACCTTTGATGGGTCGGTTCGTTCGGACAATCCGGCAAAGGCGACGATCTGACCGGTCAGGAAAATGCCCAACGCGCTGGAGCATTTCTGTACCAGGAAATTGCCCGCATAAAATGTACCTTCGCTGCGCACGCCCGTCTCTGCCTCATGCGCCTCAACCACATCGGCCACCATTGACGAGGCGGACATGGTGACCAGCACATTGCCAATGGTCGAAAGGGCAAAGAACAACAAAACCGTCAGGCTGGAGGCTGCACCGCCGACTTCGGGCCACAGACCGACGAAATAAAGGCCGAACGGCGTGATCCATGCCACCATCGTAAACAGCGCTGCCACAATCGCCGTCTTTTTCTTGCCGAACACCCGATGCGCTTGGCCGACCAGCAGAAACGCCGTCACCACCCCGATCATCAGCCCGGCGGGATAGATTTTCAGCATCGTGTCGCTGAAATTCCACACATAGAGGAACAGGTAATTGGTGATGACAAAAGTCACCCCTTGGCCAGTAAACATGAACAGACCCGCCACCATCAGCGGCAGAAACGCCTTATGACGCAGCGCCTGCGAAATCGCGGTGAGCGGATTGGCCCCATGCGCACTGGCGCGCAGCGGCTCGTTCTGATTGATCACATAGCGGTGCTGGCCCAGCGCCGATACAATCACGGTCACGGCCATAAGCACCGCGCCAAACAGGCCGAACGCCGCATAGCCATCAGGGTTCAGAAGGCCATTGGGTTGATCCGCTGTGGGTTTCAGAAACACCACATAGGCCATCACGGATGTGAACAATCCGCCGAACCAGCCAAACAGGAACCGGAACCGGACCAGCCCGGTGCGCTCGTCATAATCCTTGGTCAATTCGGGCACCAAAGCCACTGACGGCACTTCACAGGCCGACACCAAAGCGCGCACCAGCACGGCCATGACAAACAGGAACACAATCGAATGCGGCGCCCAATCGGGCGGGCTCCACAGCATCGCCCAGACAATCGCCAGCGGAATCGGCGCGATATAGAGCCACGGCAGGCGGCGGCCCCAGCGGCTGTTGGTACGGTCGGTCAAATGGCCGATCAGTGGATCGATAACCGCATCAACCAGCAACGCCGCAACCAGTGCCAGCGACACAAGCCGCGCATCATAGCCCAGCACCTGATTGAAATAGATCAGCAGGAATGTGGAAAACCCGACCTCTTTGACGCCATAGGCAATCGAGCCGACACCATGCGCCAGCTTGATCCCCATTGGCAGACGCGGCGGGCCTTGCACAGGCGCAGTATCCACACCCATCGGGATCAGTTGCCCTCGGCCATGGCGACAACAGCTTTTAACAGGTCGGGCGCATCGGGATCCCATGCCCCGCGCTGGCCCATCGTCAGCCCGCCATCGACCAGCATGTGCGTGCCGGTAATAAACCCGGCCTCGTCGCTGGCCAGATAGCAGACCATATTGGCAATATCATCCGCCTGGCCACCGCGTGCCACCGGTTGTGCCTGCGCCGACATGGCGGCAATCATGCCCTTGGCCGCATCTTTCTTCTCGTCAGGAACGTCGAACGATGCGGTGAAGATGTTGGTGTTGATAAAGCCGGGGCAAATGGCGTTCACACGAATGCCATAGCGCGCAAGATCAGCCGCTGCGACTTTCGACAGATGCAGCACGCCGGCCTTGGCCACGGCATAGGCGCTGGGCGAATAGCCGACGCCCAAGGCCGCGACGCTGGCGGTGTTGATGATCGATGCGCCCTTGCGCCCCTTCATATGCGGCGCGGCATAGCGGATGCCCATGGCAACCGAACGCAGCAACAGATTCATGGTGCGATCCCAGCCATCGGCGTCGATTTCGTCCATGGGTGCGCGTTCGCCACCCGCGCCGGCATTGTTGAACACAATATCAATACCGCCGGTTTCGGCAGCAGCGCGATTCATCAGCGCTTCGATATCCTCCACCTTGCAGACATCGCAATGCTGATAGCGGATTTGGCCATTGGAGGCATTGACCAACGCGGCCCCGCCTGCATCATCAATATCAGCGGCGTAAACCATGGCCCCTTCGCTCGCCAATTTCAGCACTGTGGCTTTACCAATGCCCGACGCTGCGCCGGTGACGACTGCTGTCTTGCCCGTGAATCGCATCTGAAATCTCCCGTTTTTCTTATGGCGCCAGCTTAGGCCATCTTCCGTTTACGTCAACGGCAGTTCGCCTGACGTTACGGCATTGGGCGCTTTGTTGCTTTTGCGCGAAT
>JBGSTI010000111.1:0-4640 GCA_041736605.1 Sphingomonadaceae bacterium | reverse complement strand
GGGCCTTACGCGATGAATTGCTGGCTACGGGCCGGGTGCGCGTGGCGTTGACACGCGATGGCGATAAGTTTCTGGTGCTTCAGGAACGCTATGGCATAGCGCGCCGGTTGGATGCTGATCTGTTCATTTCGATCCATGCCGATGCCGCTGGATCGCATGAGGCGAGCGGCGCGACGGTTTACACCCTGTCCGAAGTAGCGTCTGACCGTGAGGCGGCAAGGCTGGCGGCGCGCGAGAATAAGGCTGATGTGATCAATGGCGTAAATCTGGGCGGTGCGCCGAAGGACGTGTCATCGATCCTGATCGATCTGACCCAGCGTGAAACCATGAACCTGTCGGCCGATTTCGCCAAGCTGGTGCTGCGCGAAGGGCAGGGCAAGATTCGCTTTCGCGGCGAATCTCATCGCTTTGCGTCGTTCGTGGTGTTGAAAGCGCCCGATGTGCCGTCGATCCTGCTGGAAAGCGGCTATCTGACCAGCGAACGCGATGTCGAGTTCCTTACATCGGCATCGGGCCGCACCACAATTGCGCGCAGCGTAGCCCGTGCGGTCAACGCCTTTTTCGCAAGGCAATTGGCCAGCCGCTGACTTCCGCGCAACAGTCGCGTAAAATCATGCCGGTGCCTCGCTTGCCGGGTTGAGCCAACACTTTGCCACTGGCGAATAATGCGGCGCCTGTGCTAGTGGCGCAGACTATGACAGAGGCTCAGCCGGAAAATTTCGCCTATCGCGTGAAACGGGAAGCAGGCGGCGCGCGCGCGCGTCTTGCCGAATTGTGGACACATCGCTGGTTCCGCTGGATCAGCTATGCGCTGCTTGGTTTGATTCTGGCGATCTTCCTGATCTGGGTGCTGTTTGCGCGCAATCTCCCCGATGCCAAGGCACTGCTGGATTATGAGCCGCCTTTGCCCACTATGGTACGCGGTGTTGAGGGCGAAGTGGTGTATAGCTTTGCCCGTGAACGCCGCGTGCAATTGCAATATCAGGACTTTCCCAAAAAGCTGATCGATGCCTATCTGGCGGCAGAGGATAAGACATTCTTTAGCCATGGCGGTATCGACTATCCCGGCATTGTCGGCGCGTTGATCGACAATATTGGCAATATCGGATCAGACCAGCGCGCGCGCGGCGCATCGACGATTACACAACAGGTGGCCAAGAACATTCTGGTCGGCAATGAACGCTCGATCACCCGAAAATTGCGCGAAGCCATCTTGGCCTATCGCATCGAAGGCGTGTTGAGCAAGGAACAGATCCTTGAGCTGTATCTGAATGAAATTCCGCTCGGCCGCCGGTCGTTCGGTGTTCAGGCGGCCGCGCAAGCCTATTTTGCCAAGGATGTGGGCGAGCTGGGCCTGCATGAAGTGGCGTTCCTGGCCATCCTGCCCAAAGCACCCGAACGCTATGGCCGCAAACAGCATGAGGCGCAGGCCATTGCCCGGCGCAATTGGGTGCTGTTGCAAATGCAGGAAAATGGCTGGATCAGCGCCGATCAGCGCGCAGTGGCCAGCGCCGAACCGCTGGGCCTGGTC
The DNA here is from genome assembly GCA_041736605.1 of Sphingomonadaceae bacterium. Lineage (GTDB taxonomy): Bacteria > Pseudomonadota > Alphaproteobacteria > Sphingomonadales > Sphingomonadaceae > JBGSTI01. The sequence goes on along the minus strand of JBGSTI010000111.1, from coordinate 3,109 downwards.
CCGCAAACCGCGACAATCTGGCCCAAGGGCACCGGCTATTTCACCGAAGAAGTGCGCCGCCAATTGCTGGAACGCTATGGTGAGAATGCCGAAGACGGCCCTTATGGTGTGTACGCGGGTGGTCTGTGGGTGCGCACCTCGCTGGATATCAAAAAGCAAGAAGCAGCCCGTGATGCCTTGCGCGGCGGTTTGCTGCGTTATGCGGCGGGCAAGGGGTGGAGCAAGCCGATAGCCACGATCAAGCTGGATGATGGCCCATGGCAGGGGCAATTGGCGTCGTCGAATATCAGCATCGATTATCTAAATTGGCGCGTCGGCGTTGTGATTGAACGGCGCGGGGCCAATGCCACGATCGGCTTTTCCGACGGCGATACCGCTCCGCTGATCGGCCTGCCCAATGCCTTGAAAGCAGGCGACGTGATTGCAGCGGCGCCAGCTGGTGGTAAAGCATGGGCCGTGCGTACCGTGCCCGAAATATCGGGTGGCTTTATTGCGCAGGACACGCATTCAGGCCGGATTCTGGCGATGCAGGGCGGTTTTGATTCTGGGCTTGGATCGTTCAACCGCGCGACGCAGGCAGAGCGTCAGCCGGGTTCGACGATCAAGCCGTTCGTTTATGCCGCCGCGCTCGATCAGGGCATGACCCCGGCGACCAAGATCGTTGATGGCACATTCTGCGTCTATCAGTCTGCCAGTCTGGGTCGCAAATGCTTCCGCAATTTTGGTGGCGCACGCGGGGCTGGATCGCAGACCATGCGCTGGGGGCTTGAGCAATCGCGCAACCTGATGACGGTGCGCGCGGCGAATGACACGGGCATGGAAAATGTCGTCAAAACCATCAAAACTATGGGTATCGGCGACTACGAACCTTATCTGGCCTTTGCATTGGGCGCGGGCGACACCACGGTGCTGCGCCTGACCAACGCTTATTCGATGCTGGTCAATCATGGCCGCGAATTAAAGCCCACTGTGATCGATTATGTGCAGGATCGCCGGGGCAAGGTGATCTGGCGCGCCGATGAACGCAAATGCGTGAAGTGCAATATGCTGCGCTGGGATGGCAAAGCGATGCCGCGGCCCAAGCGCGGCGGCAAGCAACTGATGGACGCAATGACCGCCTATCAGGTCGTGCATATGTTGGAAGGTGTGATTCAGCGCGGCACTGCCACCAATTTGCGGTCGCTGGAGCGCCCCTTGTTTGGCAAGACGGGCACGTCGACCGGACCGACCAATGCATGGTTTGTCGGTGGCACGCCCGATGTTGTTGCAGGCCTGTATATCGGCTTTGATACGCCGCGCCCGATGGGTGGCTATGTGCAGGGCGGCTCCACCGCTGCGCCGATTTTCAAAGCCTTTGCGATGAAGGGGCTGAACGATAACATTTCGCAAGTGCCGTTCCGTGCGCCTGCCGGGATGCGCATGGTGCGTATTGATCGCGTATCGGGTCGCCGTGTGTTTGGCGGTTTCCCATCGGATGACCCCAAATCATCGGTGATCTGGGAAGCGTTCAAACCTGATACCGAACCCAAGCGCAGCATCCGTGAGGAAGAAATCGAAGCGGCGGCATCAACCCGTTCGCGGGCGACAGCAAAGCGTTCCGCCGACCGACCAGCCGCACGGCGCCGCGAGGATGCACCGGCCCGCACGCAACAGCCAAATGACTTTGCCGGGGATCAGGGCGGAATTTATTGATCGGTTTGGCAAGGGATTGGCCGTTAGTTTCTCTATTCAATCGTCACGCCCGCGCAGGCGGGCGTCCATCACCGGAGCTAGCGGCCGCAATAGCCGGTGATGGGTTCCCGCCTTCGCGGGAATGACGATTTAGGGTAACAACAAATTAGGCACGTCGGCTCAATCGCCCAGAATATCGCCTGCCAGCACCAACAGCATCTTCACATCAATGGCGCAGCCACGCGCCCGGCATTCGCTGACGAAGGTTTTGATACTCGCCAAGGGCACGCGGTGGACAGTGATATTCTCGCCCTCCACACCGCCGCCGGGGCCAATCTGGGTCAGGTCATGCGCGCGGACCAGATTGAAGCTTTCGGTGACCATGCCAGGTGAGGAATAGAATTCGCCCAGATCTTCCATGCGCGCGGCTGTGTAACCGGTTTCTTCTTCCAGTTCACGCAGCGCGGCAATCAGCGGGTCTTCGTCTTCGCCACCATCGCCGATCAGGCCGGCGGGCAATTCGATGCATGGCTTGCCCAAGGGGGTGCGGAACTGTTCAACCAGCAGGATATGCCCATCATCCACCGCAATGATCACCGCCGCGCGGATGTTGCGGGCGCGGCTGACATATTCCCATTTGCCCATGCGTTTCGCGGTGATGAACCGGCCTTGCCACATGATTTCTTCGGTCAGGGTGCCGGAAATATCGCTCATAATTCAATCAACCTGTCTGGCAGTTCGTTGGTGTCGTGCGCCGATTTCGGGAAATGCGTGGTCAGCACGTCGCCGACCAGCCGCACCGCATCGGCCATGCCTTGGCCCGGTTCCCCGCGCTTTACGCCGTCCAGCAAAGCCGCCATAGCCTCGCCCCAGCATTCAGGCGTTGTCACCTTGGCAATGGCTTCATCGGCAACAATCTCGGCGCGATGCTCGCGGATGGATAGGTAGATCAGGATGCCGGTAAGGCCGATAGTGCGGCTTTCGGTGCCAACCTTGAACAGGGTAATCGCCCGCGCCCGCACCCGCGCCGATTTGATCCTCCCCGGCGTGAAGAACATCCGAATGGGCACAAATTGAAGGATGAGCCACACAGCCATGAATTTGGCCAGCATCAATGCAAAGATCAGGCCCAGGATTTCAATATCGGTGTAAACATGGTTCCACCCGCCCGCCATGCGGTCCAGCTGCCCACGAAAATAATCGGGAAAGCCGATGATGACAGCAAAGGTGACGAACGCGGCAATGGATGCCCAGCGCAGCGGAATGTCGCTATAATGATCGGACAAGTCGGTGACGATGGTGACGATTTCACCATTGGACCGCGCCTCGGCAATGCCAACCGCATCGCTGACCAGCTTATGATCTGCCGGGGTCATATGGATCGTTTTGGTCATTACCAGCTCCCCGAAGCCCCGCCGCCGCCAAAGCTGCCGCCGCC
>JBGSTI010000059.1:0-5791 GCA_041736605.1 Sphingomonadaceae bacterium | reverse complement strand
GTTTTCATATCGTTGAAATAATAGGCGATCGCCGATGTCGATACGCCCGCACTCTTGGCGATGCGCCGCTGGTTCAACGCTTCCAAGCCATCGCTTGCAATAATCCGCACAGCCTCACCCAGAAGCTGCTCTTTGATGGGGGCATCGTCAGCGTCCCCGGCTTCATGGATCGATAGGGGCTGGGTGTTGAGCGTTATGCTGACATGGCTCATACTCGGTGAGCCACAGCCCTTGTGAAAGGCCGCGTCGCTCAAGGCGCGACAGGTCTCTGCCAGCAACAGGCCATATGTGCAGTCACTGTGCAGGGCAAAGGCATAGAACTCCTCCATAACGGTGAATTCCGCCACTAGGTCGGCAAAGCCAGGTGCTACATCAAGGTTAGCGCACAACGCTGCCCAGAACGCTGCCCGCTGATCATGCCATTGCGCCAAAAGCGCGCGGCATTGCGGATAGACGTCAACGCCGATCAGCAATTCCGACGCAAAGCGGGCATGGGGAAGCGAAGCGCGCAACAGGACATATCGCGCCAGGAAATCGGCAAAGCTGACATGCGTGCTCAACAGCGCAGAAACCTGGCTTTGCAAGCCAAGATGAAAGGCATGATCCTGTGCCACGACCCGCTCAAGTGCGGCTTCCATCAAGTCGGATTTTCCGCTGAAATTCTGGAAAATGGCTGTGGTGGACAGATTGGCGGCATTGGCCAGGTGGCGCAGCGATAAACCGCTTAGCCCCTCTTGCCCCACCGCTTCAATTGTTAATGCCAGCAGCCGGTGCCGCTGTTCTTCCGCTTTTTTCATCCAGCGTGTCTAGGCGAAACACTGCGGTTTGTCATGCGTCCAACCTCTATAGGCACTGCAATTTTCGTCAAATTGCGGTGGCATTAGCCGACCCATAAATAACAGATGATCAATCCAAATTTTAGCAAATACCCCCATTTTATATGGATTTTATGTGCTATTTCTGAATTATAAAAAACAGTTGATCTAATCGTAAACCGATTTACGATAGGCGGTGATAAGTGATTCGGGGGCAGTGCATTCCCCGGCCAATCGGTGAGGGAGAGTATGATGAACAAGGCTATTGCACGCGTTCTGGCATCCACAGTGGCACTGGGTGCCATCATTTTTTCAGGATCAGCATCCGCACAGGAAGCGGAAGACACCGCCAGCAGCGGCGAAATCGTGGTCACGGCACAACGCCGGTCGGAAGCATTGGAAAAAACGCCGGTTGCCGTGTCGGTGGTCAGCGCCGACACTTTGGCGCGCCAGGCCATTACCAGCGAGCGCGATCTGCAATTTGCAACGCCGGGTCTGACCGTGCGTGCCAGCCAGAATGACAATCAGCTCAATTACTCGCTGCGTGGCCAGACGGTTGATGCCTATACCAGTTCGCTGCCATCGGTGCTGCCTTATGTGAATGAGGTGCAGGTCGGCGGCGCGGGCTCCACCGCCTTTTACGATCTGCAATCGGTACAGGTTTTGAAAGGTCCGCAAGGCACGCTGTTCGGGCGCAACTCAACCGGCGGTGCCGTGCTGTTCACTACGGCCAAGCCGACTGAGGAATTGTCGGGCTTTGGGGCCATGCGCTATGGCCGCTTCAACGATGTTCAGGTCGAAGGCGCGGTAAGCGGCCCGGTATCTGGAGACAATGTGCTGGTCCGCGTGGCTGGTTCCTATCGCAACCGCGACGGGTATCAGCGCAACCTGTTCTACAATGAAAAACTGGGCAAGGTTGACCGGCTGGGCCTGCGGTTCAGCCTGTCGATCAACCCGGATGGTCCGGTCAGCAACGATCTGGTCGTCGATTATTTCCGCGCCAATGGCTCCAGCATCTCACCTGTCGTGTCTTATGTGGTGCCGGTAGCCAACAATGTGCCGGGCAATCCGTTTGTGCCCAACAATATATTCTTCCCCGATCTGGTGGCGTTTGGCGCAGCCCAGAATGCGCGCGGCCCCTATGTCGTCGATGTGGACTCGGTCAGCAAACATCGCACGCGCAAATGGATCATCTCCAACGTCACCAGCTTTGAGCTGAACGATGATACAACGATCAAGAATGTCTTTGGCTATGTCCATTCCAAATATTTCGACGCGGGCGATATTGATGGCACACGTTTCGGCATTGATGGACGCGGCAATGCCACCACCGGCGCATTTGGCGGCGATGGCCTGATCGAGCAATATTCCAATGAATTGCAGCTTCTCGGCAATGTCATGGATGGCGGCCTGGAATATGTGATCGGCGGCTATTACTCCGACAGCAGCGAGCATCTGCGCAATACCAGCTTCATCCTCAATGGGCTGGGCCTGCCGCCACAGATCAACGCAGGGACCACGACCAGCAAATCCATCGCCGGATACGCCCAGGCGACGCTGGACACCGGTCTGGCAGGGTTCAAGCTGACTGGTGGTTTGCGCTATACTTCGGAAAAAATCTCGTTTGTGCGCGATGCCGATGATCAGTGGCTGGCCCCCGCCTTTGACGCCTTTTTTGCCGACGGCCGGTTCATCACCTCGCAGAAGGATACGTTCAACAAGCTGAGCTGGACCTTTGGCCTGCAAAATCAGGTGACATCGGGCCTGCTGCTCTATGCCAATACGCGGCGCAGCTTCCGCAGCGACGGGTTCAATTTCCACGCCCCGCCCACCCCTGGCTTTGCCAACACCTCTGGCGGTGAATTCCGTCCGGAAGTGGCAACCGATATCGAATTCGGTGCCAAGTTCCGTGGTGAAGCAGGGACGATGCCAGTGCGCGTCAATCTGGCCGTATATAATATGTGGGTCGAAAACCTGCAGCGCGCCAACTATGTGGCGATTTACGGCGCGCTCGCTGGCATCACCGTCAATGTACCCAAGGCCAAGATCACCGGTTTTGAATTGGATGGCAATATACAGCCCACTGATTGGCTAACGCTGGGCGGCAACCTGAATTACACGAACGCGCGCTTTACCGATCCGCGCGTTCCGGTTCTGGGCACAGGCGGCGGCACCAGCTTTGCCGATTTCGATAGCTATCCCGACACACCGAAATGGTCCGGCGCATTTTATGCCGATGTCAAGGTGCCGATGAGCGACGCCTGGGACCTGACGCTGCACGGCGATGCGTATCGCCAGACGTCGAACTTTTACAGCTCAACGGGCCGCTCGCTCAATCCCAATACCCAGATACCAGCCTATACGCTGGCGAATTTCCGGATTGGCGTCGAGGAATCGAGCGGCAGCGGTTGGTCGGTCTCTGCCTTGCTGAAAAATGCATTCAACAAGACCTATTATACCGGCGGTATCGGTTTTGCGAGCCTGTTTGCGCTCAACATTGTCGTTCCGGGTGAACCGCGCACCTATATGCTCGAAGCGCGCTATCGCTTCTGACACCAGACTTGGCCGGGTTGTGCGCAGCCCGGCCAAACCCCCTTCCCCCATGTGTCGAGTGCCGTCTCATGATCACCGCCGATGACTATAAATTCCATGATCGCGACCCTGCGGACGACACATGGACCGAGACTGCGTTTCTGATTTTCTCTGTCCCCGAACTTGCGATCAGCGGCAATCTATATGTGGTGACGCGGCCCAATCTGGGCGTGTGTCACAGCTCAATCGAAATCCATCAGGGCCTGTGCATGCATCCGTGGCAGTTGCACCATAATGACTCGCAGATGCACATGCGGTGCCCGGCTGATTTTTCCGATTTCACGCTGGCCAACGGATTGACGTTCAAGGCGCATAGCGAGCGAGAGCATGATTGGTCCTATCAATCGCGTGACGGCATGTGTTCGCTGAACCTGCATTATTCGGCCATCTGCGAACCCACCGATGCGCGCGATCCAGCACAGGTTCCGCAAGCCGCCGACAGCAAGGTCGATGGCTATAGCGGCTGGAACAATGGCCATCTGGAGGGCAAGGGCCGCGTCACCGGCACTTTGCGGCTGCGCGACAAGAGCTATGCCGTGGATTGCATCGAAGGCGTCAACAAGAGCTGGGGCCCGCGCAATGACTGGGGCAATAAGGGCGCGAGTTGGATCCACGTTGATCTGGGGCCAGATCTGACGGCTTTTCTGGTATTAGGTCTCGATTTTGAGGGGCGACAGGTGCGTTATGGCCCGCTGAAATATGGCTATGTTCTGGTCAATGGCGAACGCCGCCCCCTGCTGAAAGGCGCAATGACGGCAACGCGCACCGATATGTTGGTGACCAGCGCCAAGGTGTCTTTCGAGGATGATCGCGGCGATGTGTATCAGGCCTATGGCAAGACGATTGCCGCCGGCCCATGGTATAATTTCAATCCATCAAGCGCGGGCTATCAATGCCTGATGCGCTGGCAATCGGGCGACCGCATCGGCCATAGCCATATCGCGGATTTCGTCGGCCAATATTTTCTGTCACTCAACATGGCAGACGATCTGTACGATTGAGCAGACCCAAAAAAGAACAGGAAGAGCGATGCCAGGCGAATATCGGATATTGCATGAGGATCAGCGGCAAAGGCCGGACGACGAGGCCATTACAGGCATTCGCGCCCGCTATCCCGTTGAGCCAGAGGTGGACAAGATCCTGACCCGCAAAATGCATCGGCGGCGCGAGGGATCGGGCTATACCGGTGTCACGCTGGAGCGTCTGGTCGATGGCACGCAGCGGCTGATCAGCGAACGCCTGGGCGAGGCTGTGGTCATCACCGGGGCGCGCTGGCTGTCTGGTGGTGCGTCGAAATTGCAGATGATGTTCGATCTGGAATGGCGCGGGCCGGACAATGGCGAACTGCGCACCGAAACGCTGGTGCTGCGCATGGAGCCTGCCGCGTCAGTGACCGAATCCAGCCGTGCGCGCGAATTTGAGGTTATTCAGGCGGTGGAGGGCATCATCCCCGCACCGCGCGCCTATTGGGTCGATGCCGATGGCGATTTTCTGCCCTATCCGGCGATGATCTATGCCTTTTCCAGCGGCACCGCCAAGCCGTCTTATGATGCGGGCAAAGTGTCGGGGCTGGGCCAGAATTACGGGCCGGATTTGCGCGCCAAACTGGCACCGCAATTTGTCGGGCTGCTGGCCCGGCTCCATACCATCGACGTTGATCAGGCCACGGGCATGCGGCATTTCGCGCGAGCCAAGGTTGGTTCCAATGCATCGGTCATTGCCCAGGTCAACGCCATGCGCCGCATCTGGGAAGAAGACCGGATCGAGGAAGAGCCGATCATGGAGATCGTCTATCGCTGGCTGATCGCCCATGCGCCAGTGCTGGATCATGTCTCTATCGTCCATGGCGATTATCGCAGCGGCAATTTCCTGTTTGACGAAGACAAGGGTGAAATCACCGCCTGGCTCGATTGGGAGGGCGCGACCTTTGGCGATCGGCATCAGGATCTGACCTATGCGGTCATGCCATCCTTTGCCCATCTGGATGATGATAACCAGACGCTGCTGGCATCGGGGATGATGTCGGAACCGGCGCTATATGCGGCCTATAAAAAGGCATCCGGCCTGTCGGTTGATCCCGCGCGGATCACCTATTTCAACATCTATAACCGCTATCTCATCGCAATACTCACGCTGGCCGCGTCATCGCGGGCGTCGCGCAGCCGCGGCACGCATCAGGATGTGCTGGTGAATTATGTAGTGGGCGTCGGCTATCCGGCGCTGGCTGATCTGCGCGAATATTATCTGAAGGTGACAGCATGATACAGGGTTTCGATTCCCAGTTGCAGGTCGCCCTGCGCGCGCTGGAAGAGGTGGTTGCGCCTGCTTTGGCGGGTGCTGAAAAGCATGTGGTCGAACAATTGATGCTGTCGATTGTCACCATC
>JBGSTI010000034.1:0-3024 GCA_041736605.1 Sphingomonadaceae bacterium | reverse complement strand
TGCCGCCCAGCCCGCGCAGAGTCACGCCTTGGCTGGTAGGATTGGCGCTGCGCGCATCGGACCGGCGAAACTGCTGAAGCCCCGATGCCGCCAGCAACGCCGTTTCCAGCCGCTCTGTCGGGCCATCGGGCAGCGCAATCTGATCGACGGCATAGGCACGGTCGCCCATCGGTTGGGGCAAACCGCCGCTCACCACGATGACCCGGTCCGCCCAGTCAATGGGAAGGGCTGTCAGGCAAGGTGGTTCTTCTATCTCTTCCTGCGCCAGCGCAGGCATCGACCATGCAAGGGCAATCAGCGGCAGCGCCGCCCGCAAACCATGCCGCATCAGGGCTTCACAGCATCGGGATGGGCGCGCTGAAAAGCATCCATGGCGCATAGGGCCGCATCAATGCGGACCAGCCGAGGAAAGGCGTCCAGCGGTGTTTCCAGACGGCGCGCATTGTACATTTGCGGCACAAGGCACACGTCCGCCATATTGGGCTGTGCGCCGCCAAACAGGCCGGTTTCGGGGGCCATAGCCTCCAGCGCAGCAAAGCCCTCGGCAATCCAGTGGCGATACCAATCATCCACCGCTTGCTGTTCCTGCCCCAATGGCCCGCGCAGATAATGCAGCACACGCAGATTGTTGAGCGGGTGAATATCGGCGGCGATGATCATCGCCTGCGCCAAAGTGCGGCTGCGGGTCGCCGGATCGGATGAGACCATCGGCGGCTCCGGATATTGGGCATCCAGATAATCAATGATCGCAAGGCTTTGCGTCAGATCATGGCCATCAATGCTGAGCATCGGAACAAAGCCTTGCGGGTTCTTGTACCGATAATCGGAATCTTTCTGCGCCCCTTCAACTAGGTTGATCGGCACCCGGCGAAAGCTAACGCCCTTCAAGTGAAGTGCGATGCGCACCCGATAACTGGCAGAAGAACGCCAGAAATCATATAACACGGTGTCGGTCATAATATACTTTCAAAACAAGCTTTTGCTGACCGTTATTAGCATCAATCTGGAGACTTTACCAAGATGCCATGCATGATGATATCGATGGTGTGAACGCGATAGCGGTCGCGCAATTCCTCGGTCAAAGTATCATGGTCAAAGCAATGGCGCAGCACCTGCCGCGCGGCGAAAAACCGATCCGCCGCGCCCGTCACCGTGAAATAGAACAAGTCCGGATCGACAGGCCGGAAAACGCCCTGCGCCATGCCCTCGCTGATCAGTACCTTATACGCGCGCGACAGCGGCGTCAGATATTGTTCGGCAATCATTTGCGCGCGTTCGGGCGAACAATCGCGCACCAGCCGCATCAAAAGACGGTTGAGATAGGGATAATCATAATAGGTGTTGATCACCGCACCGATATGGATGCGCAGCTTGTCTTCGGGCGGCATGGATTTTGCCATCAGCGCATCGACATTGTTGACGATCGAGCGCATATTACGCTCAAGCAAAGCCAGCAACAGGCCTTCCTTGTTGCCAAAATAATATTTGACCAGCGCACTGTTCAGGCCAGACCGCAGCGACAATTCGGACAGCGATATGTCGACCATGTCGCCCTCGCGCATGATCTCGCTAGCCGTTTGCAACAATGTTTCGCGCGCATTGCTGCCATCGCCACTATCAATATTGTCGTCGGCCTCAACAGGGCTGATCTGGGTATCGGTATCGGTCATCGGCTCATGCATAGCCCGGTTCATCCCACCAAGGAAAGAAATCCGGCATATCAGCACTTACCTTGCCCGGATAGGCAGGCGTACGCTTTTCTAGGAAGCTGGCAATACCTTCGCGCGCATCAACGCCCTTGGCCAGACGATAGATCGCCTTGCTGTCGACATTATGCGCCGCCATCGGATGCGCCTCGGCTGACAAACGCCACAGCATCGCGCGGGTCATCGCGACCGACACCGCCGATGTATTGTCCGCAATTTCTCGCGCCAGCGCGCGGGCCGCAGGCAGCAAGTCTTCAGGCGCATGGATAGAGCGGACCAGCCCCCCGGCCTTTGCCTCTTCGGCGCCGAAAATCCGCCCGGTCATGCACCATTCCAGAGCGTTTTGCATGCCCACCAGCCGCGGCAGGAACCAGCTTGACGCTGCCTCAGGCACAATGCCGCGCCGCGCGAACACAAAGCCAAAGCGCGCCTTTTCACTGGCCAGACGAAAATCCATCGCCAATTGCATGGTCACGCCAATACCAACGGCCGCGCCATTGATCGCCCCGATCACAGGCTTTTTGCACTGAAAAATCCGTAAGGTGAGCAGGCCACCACTGTCGCGCACGCGCGCATCGCAAAGGTCTGGCACCTGTTCATCGCTGGCAAATGGCGTGCCTTTATCAGGGGTCAAATCAGCCCCAGCGCAAAATGCCCGGTCGCCCGCCCCTGTCACAATCACCGCGCGCACGGCATCGTCGGCATCGCATTGATCGAAGGCCGCGATCATCTCGTCCTTCATCACGCCGGTAAAGGCATTCATCTTGTCAGGCCGGTTCAGCGTCAGCGTGGCGATGCCATCGGCGATATCAAGCGTGATCTGCGTATAGGCCATGATCGGGCAAACTCCTGGGGAGGAAGGGTCCGGCGGCGGTGCAACACCCCGCCGCCGGAATAGCAAATATCAGCGCGGTGCCATACGGATGCCACCGTCCAAACGCACGTCTTCACCGTTGAAATAATCGGTTTCGATCATGCACAGGGCCAGATTGGCATATTCTTCCGGGTTGCCCAGACGCTTGGGGAACGGCACCGAAGCGGCCAGCGCATCGCGAACATTCTGCGGTGCAGCGGCCAATAGCGGCGTGTTGAAAATGCCGGGCAGGATGGTGTTGACGCGAATGCCTTCGCTCATCAAATCGCGCGCAATCGGCAGGGTCATGCCCACAACGCCGCCCTTTGATGCGGCATAAGCTGCCTGACCCATCTGCCCGTCTTCTGCGGCCACCGATGCCGTATTGACGATGGCACCACGCCCGCCATTTTCGTCGATCGGATCGAGCGTCAACATGCCTGCTGCCGATTTGGCGATGCAGCG
>JBGSTI010000032.1:0-1725 GCA_041736605.1 Sphingomonadaceae bacterium | reverse complement strand
GTCGCGTCCAAGTCCATTGGTCCGGGCACGCGCAAGAATATCGACGAATTTACCCGCACCACCTCTGGCGCGGTCGTCAGCGTGGGTGGTGCCAAGCAAGGCAAAGCCATCGTCGTCATCAATCCGGCAGAACCGCCGCTGATGATGCGCGACACCGTTTACTGCGAAACAACAGACGAACCGGACCGCGAGGCCATTACCGCTTCGGTGAAGGCCATGATTGCCGAAGTGCAGAAATATGTGCCCGGCTACCGCCTGAAAAACGGGCCGACCTTCAACGGTCGCCAAGTCAGCATCTTCCTTGAAGTTGAGGGGCTGGGTGATTTCCTGCCCATCTATGCAGGCAATCTGGACATCATGACAGCGGCAGGCGCGCGCACGGCAGAAATGTTTGCGCGCAAAATCCTCGATGGGTCGTTCGTGCCCACCCAAAACAAGACGGCGGAGATAGCATGATGGCCCTTGAAGATCAGGTTCGCGGCCGCAAGGTCAAGCTGCACGATATGTGTCTGCGCGATGGCATGCACTCAATGCGCCACCAAATTTCGGTGGAGCAGATGATTGCTGTCTCGACCGCGCTTGATGACGCAGGGGTTCCGCTCATTCAGGTAACGCATGGTGACGGCCTCGGCGGTTCATCGCTGAACTATGGGCGCGGCTTGCACAGCGACAAGGAGTATATCTCTGCCGTCGCCTCGCGGATGAAGAACGCGACAGTCTCGGTGCTCCATGTGCCGGGCATCGGCACGCTTGATGAGTTGCGCATGGCGGCGGATTGCGGCGCAGGCTGCGTCCATGTCGCATCGCACTGCACCGAAGCCGATGTGACCGAACAGCATATCGGCCTTGGCCGCAAGCTGGGCATGGATACGGTCGGCTTTCTGATGATGGCCCACATGACCGATGTCGAGATGCTTGTCAGTCAGGCACTGCTGATGGAAAGCTATGGCGCAACCACCGTCTATTGCGTGGACAGCGCCGGTTACATGCTGCCAGCCGATGTGACCGCACGGATCGGCGCGCTGAAAGCGGCATTGCAACCCGAGACGGAAATTGGCTTTCACGGCCATCACAATCTGGCGATGGGGGTGTCAAACTCGCTCGCGGCTATAGCCGCCGGGGCCTCTCGCATTGATGGATCGGCAGCGGGTTTTGGCGCGGGCGCGGGCAACACCCCTCTCGAAGTCTTTGCCGCCGTTGCTGAACGCATGGGCATCATCACCGGCATTGATACTTTCAAGCTGATGGATGCCGCCGAAGACAAGGTGCTGCCAATGATGGCCAAGCCACCGCGGGCAGACCGGGATTCGCTGACCCTAGGCTATGCGGGCGTGTATTCGACCTTCCTCTATAACGCCAAGGATTGCGAGCGCCGCTATGGCTTGCCTGCACGGGATCTGCTCGTCGAACTGGGTCGCCTCAAGATGATCGGCGGTCAGGAAGACATGATCGAGGATACCGCGTTGACGATGGCCAAGGCACGCGGGCTGATCGCGGCGGACGCATGACACGCGAACATGCTCTGGTTGTCGGGGCTGGCGGTGCCTTTGGCAGCGAGATCGCCCGGCGGCTGGTGCGCGAAGGGCTGCATGTTGTCGGCATCTCCCGGTCGCTCGAAAGCCTGACGGCCATTGCCGCAGAGTTGGGCGAAGCGTTCCTGCCTGTGGCTGCAGACTTGGCCGATGACAGCGCGATTGCGGTGATCTCCGCCGCGCTTACCTTGCC
>JBGSTI010000018.1:0-7482 GCA_041736605.1 Sphingomonadaceae bacterium | reverse complement strand
GGAACGGCTGACGGCGATTGGGGAGGGGCAGCGGGGCCATGGCTGCGCCATATCGGCTGGGCTGTTAAAGGCAAGGGGCGACAATGGCCCTATCCTGCGCAAATGATGAGTGGCGCTGTACCTGGCCAGCCGGAATAGTCCGGCCCATGAGACCTGCTGAACCAAAAGCGGGCCATGCAGGAGAGCCGGGATAATGACCCAAGCCGCCACAGTCGATCCCGCGCGTATCGTCGATATCGATATCTATGCGCTGCCGGGCCAAGAAGCGGATTTTCATGGCGCGTGGAAGGCCTTGCAGGATAGTGCCCCCGATCTGGTATGGACGCCGCGCAATGAAGGACATTGGATTGCCCTGCGCGGTGACATTTTGGCCGAGGTGCAATCGGATCATACGCGCTTTTCCAACCGGGTGATTGTGCTGCCCAAATCGGTGGGTGAGCTGCACGGCCTGATCCCCACCACCATCGATCCGCCCGCGCATCGGCCCTATCGGGTGTTGCTGAATGCGCAGCTGGCCCCATTGGCCATTCGTGGGATGCACGATCATATCCGGGCCACCGCCATTGATTTGATCGAATCGCTGCAAGAGGCAGGGCGCTGTGATTTTACGGCGGACTATGCCGGGATTTTTCCGATCCGTTTGTTCATGCAGATTGTCGGCCTGCCCATGGCCGATGTGCCGCGTATCAAGCTATGGGCCGAATCGATGACTCGCCCCAATCCCAAAATGCCGTTTGAGGAGGCGCGGGCGGCGTTTTTTGCCTATGTCGGGCCAATCATCGCCGCGCGCCGCACGGCACCGGGAGAGGATTTGATCAGCCGGGTGATAATTGCCGACATGGATGGCCGGACGCTGGACGATGAAGAGGCGCTGTCAATCATCACGCAGGTGCTGATTGCGGGGGTGGATACGGTGGTCAATTTTCTGGGCTTTGTGATGCTGTATCTGGCGCGCGACAAGCAGGCACGCGATACACTGGCGGCGGCAGACAGCCGCGCAGTGATGGCCGCGACGCACGAGCTGTTCCGCCGTTTCGGGCTGGTCACTATCGCCCGCATCGTGCGCGAGGATATGGAATTTCATGGCGTGCAGATGAAGGCAGGCGATATGGTCTGTATCCCGACGCAGGTGCATGGCCTGGATGACCGGATCAATGCCTGCCCGATGCAGGTCGATTTTGCGCGCGCACGCCCCCGCCATTCCGCCTTTGGCAGCGGCCCGCATATGTGCCCCGGCCAGGAACTGGCGCGCGCCGAAGTGGCGATCACGATTGAGGAATGGTTGCGCCGCATCCCCGATTTCCGCGTGGCGCAAGATGCCGATACGCGCTGTTCGGGCGGCATCGTGGCCCAGGTCAACCGGCTGGTGCTGGAATGGGATTTGTGATGGCCTAGGCAAATAGCGAGTGGCGCAAGGGCGCTGACCTGACGATAGTCATGCGAAATTAGGAGAGGCAGACCCATGAATTCCATCTCACCGCCATCGCGCTATGCATCGGGCGCTGACCAGCAGCTGCGCGGCGATACCATCACAGCTGATCGCTATACCAGCAAGGTATGGATGGATAAGGAAACCGAAAATCTGTGGCCGCGCGTCTGGCATCTGGGCGCGGTGACGGCGGAGCTGGAGGAAGAGGGCGATTTCGTTCGCCATGATTTCGGCAAGGAATCGGTGATCATGGTCAAGCAGGCCGATGGATCAATCCGTGCGTTTTACAATGCCTGCCCGCATCGCGGCAACCGCCTGATCGTGGGCGATAGTGGATCGGTGCCGCGCATCACCTGTGGCTATCATGGTTGGCAGTTCACGCCCGATGGCGTGCTGGCGCATGTGCAAGACCCAGATGATTTCGAGGGCGGTAATCCTTGCGGCAAGGTGACGTTGACCGAGGTTCGCTGCGAAACCTGGGGGCCGTTCGTCTGGTGGTGCATGGATGACAACGCCAAGCCGCTGCTCGAATGGCTGGCCCCGTACCCTGAAAAGCTGGCAGGCTATGGCCTGGATAATTGGGTGCGGGTGTTCAAATTGTCAGCCGAGGCCGATTTCAACTGGAAGATCATTCGCGACAATTTCAACGAAAGCTATCACCTGCCCACCATCCATCCGGAATTGGCGACGTTCATCAATGATGGCCTGCCGACCACCGAATTTGCCATGTATGACAGCGGCCATAATTCCATGTGGATGGTTGGCCATCAGGCAACGTCGCGTGTCGATTATCACAGCGCCGAAGTGCCCGCGCCGCTGGACGATATTGCCCGCGCCTGGGGCATCGATCCGGCGGACTATAACGGTCATACCGGCGACATCCGCGCCGCCGTTATCGCCGCCAAACGCAAGTTGGGGCCAGAGCGGGGCTTTGCCAATTATAACGACATGTCTGATCAGCAATTGGTGGATTATTTCCACTGCACGATGTTTCCGAACCTGACGCTCACCATGTCGCCCGAACAGTGCCAGATCCTGCGCACCGAACCGCATCCCACGGACCCTGAAAAGTGCCTATTCCAGCATTGGTGCCTCTATCCGCCGGTTAAAGGAATGAAAGAGGTGGAAACGCCGATTGGCCCAGTGCCGCTGAAACATGACGCGATTGTGCGCCATTCGGTGGTCGGCGATGGCGTATCGATGGGCTTTGTTGCCGATCAGGACATTTCGATTGGCACCACCCAGCAACAGGGCCTTAATTCACGCGGCTTCAAGGGCTGTATCCTGACTCATCAGGAAAAGCGGATTCAGCGGTTTCATGAATTGCTCAATGATTATGTGAATGGCGCGGTATGATGACTATCGCCCCTGTAGAAGACCGGCTGGCCATCAATGATCTGTTGGTCAGCTTTTGCGCCGCTGCCGATGCGCTGGGCGATGCAGCTCCTATCACGTCGCATTTCACCGATGATGCCGTTTATGACCTGACTGGATTCGGGTTGCAGGCGTTTGAAGGCCATGCCGCTATCCAAGGCTTTTTTGCCGCATCCTTTGCCCAGGCAGAGCGCAATGTGCATTTTTTGAGCAACGTCGCGGTGGTGGATTATGCAGGCGATAGCGCCAGCGCCTCGGCCTATGTCCATGCGTTCAGCATCGGCAAGGATGGCTCACGCATGGAATTGCGCGCCCGCTATGATGTGCAGGTGCGGCGCACAGACGCAGGCTGGAAGCTCAGCCGGATGGGGATCGCGGTGCTGCCGGTTTGAAGACTCAAATCTGGCTGAACCCGCCATCGATCAGAAATTCGCTGCACGTCACGAAACTGGCAGCATCCGAACACAGATAGACCACGCCGCCACCCAATTCATCGGGGCGGCCCATGCGGCCAATCGGGTGGTTGGCCTGAATACCCTGAATGGCGACGTCGCGGCTGGGCACCGCACCGATTTCGACATAGCGGTCCATGATCGAATTGAGCATTGCGGTGTCGATGCCGCCGGGATGCACAGAATTGACACGGATATTATAGCCCAGCGCCGCAAATTCCGCGCCCAGGCACTTGCTCAGCATCTTGATCGCCGCCTTGCTGGTGCAATAGGCGGCATTGAACGCGGCCCCGCGCAGGCCGCCGACGCTGGAGAAATTGACCACCGACGCGCCACTTTTGCGCGTTTTGCCGCCTTCTTTTAGCAGATCGAGCATGATCTGGGTGCCAATGATCGGCCCATCGACATTGACCGCGTTCAATTTGTGGAATTGCTCCAGCGAGGTTTCTTCAAACTTGGTGACAATCGAAACGCCCGCATTATGCACCAATGCATCCAGCCGCCCCCAGCGTTCCTTGACCAGATCGGCGCAGGCCTGCCAATCGGCGGGCTTGGTCACATCGTGTTGCACATAGGCATCGCATTCGACATTGTCGGCCTCGGCCCCCATGTCGGTGGCGATGACGGTGGCGTTGGCCGCCTTCATCGCCTTGCAGATTTCGCGGCCAATACCGCCATTGGCCCCGGTGACAAGGGCAACGACATTATCGAGGGAAATAGTCATTGAAATCAATCCTTACTGAGCGGTCCAGCCGCCGTCGATCACCAGTTCAGCCCCGGTCATAAAGGCGCTGTCGGCGCTGGCGAGGAAGTATATGCCAGCGGCCATGTCCTTTGGCTGGCCCAAACGGCCCAGCGGGGTCAGCGCGATCATGCCATCCTTCAATTGCTGCACGCTTTCGGCTAGACCCTTATCGACTACGGCCTGAAAACCATTGTCCATCATTGGCGTTTCGATCATGCCGGGGTGAAGCGAATTGGCGCGGATGGGCATTTTTTTGGCCGCAAATTCCAGCGCGATGCCCTTGGTAAACAGGCGAACCGCGCCCTTGCTGGCATTATAGGCCGATGTTTCAACCGCGCCGACCAGGCCATACATTGAACTGACATTGATGATCGAAGCGCCGCCATCGACCTCTGCGCCGCCCGTAGCCAGCAATGGCGTAAAGGTTTTGACGCCCAGAAACACGCCATCGACATTGATCGCCATCACCCGCCGCCATTCGTCCAGCGCCATAGTGTCAACCGGGGCGGTTGGGCCGATGCCAGCATTGTTGACCAGAATGTGCAGCCTGCCATGACGTTCCATCACCACGTCACGCACGCGCTGCCAATCGTCTTCCTTTGCGACATTGGCTGAAACATAGCTGGCGGCCTGACCCAATCGGGCCATGGTTTCCGTCACCAACGCGCTGTCAGCGGCGTCGAGATCAGACAGGATAACCTCTGCCCCCTCAGCCAGAAAGCGCTCGACACAGGCCAGGCCAATGCCGCGCAACCCGCCCGAAATAAACGCGACGCGGCCCTTTAGCCGTTGTGCACCCAGATCGCTCATACACCCATCATCCCTGCTGTTGTGGCGCCATCAATGACATATTCCGATCCCGATACGAACGCGGCTTCATCCGATGCCAGCCACGCGACCAGCCCGGCAATTTCATCCACCCGTGCCATGCGTTTCAGCGGCGACATGCCTTCATAGGCAGAGCGGGTGGCCGCCGGATCATCGGTGCTGTTGATCAGATTGGTGATCATCGCCGTTTCCACCACACCGGGCAGAATGGCGTTGACGCGGATTTTATAGCCTTGGTTGCCGCAATGCACGGCGGCTGATTTGGTGAGCGCGACGACGGCGGCCTTGGTTACGGAATAGGCCAGAAAATTGCCCATGGCGCGATGGGCGTTCATCGATGAATTGATGATGATCGACCCGGTGGGGCCATCGGGATTGTTTTTCATGGCGCGAATGGCGTGCTGAACGGTCAGCATTACGCCGGTCTGGTTGACGCCAATCACGTTGTTCCAGCCATCAATGTCGATATTTTCCACGCTGCCATCACCCGATTCGGTGCCGGCATTGGCAAAGGCAATGTCCAGCCGCCCATGGTCCTTTGCGATGGAGTCCATCAGCGGCCCCCAGGCATCGGCGTCTTGCACCTTGTGCGTTACGAATCGCGCGCCGGTGCGTTCGACCAACGCCGCTGCTGCCTCGGCATTCGACCCGGTGAAGATGACGCGTGCGCCCTCTGCGGCCAGCCGCTCTACCGTGCCTGCGCCAATTCCCGATGTTCCGCCGGTGACCAAAGCCACCTTGCCTGCCAGCCGTTGGGCCATGCGTTCACTCTCCATATTATGCTGTTATTTTTCTATGATGCCATGACTGGCGGATTTCGCGCCCAAGCGAACCTATGATTTGCGCAAGGTGACTTGTGCCATGCCTTGCACCAGTATCGCTTTTCATACCAAGACTGCGCAGGCAAGCGACAGCGGTAACGCCCGCATCCCAGGAGAGTGACATGGCCGATTATAATCCTCCCGCCAGCGATGGCAGCGCCCGGTCGCCCGGCATCAGCTGGACCGAATTGATGAAGATCGATGGTCGCCCAGCGCCCGATATGCTGACACAGGAAAGCTATCAGTATCGCGGCTCTGATCCCATCGACACCGCGCGCTATACCAGCGAAGAATTTGCCAAGCTGGAGCGCACGAAAATGTGGCCGCATGTGTGGCAGTTTGCCGCGCGTGAAGAGGATTTGCCAGAGCCGGGCGATTATGTGGTGTTTGAAAATGCCGGCCGGTCATGGCTGATTTCGCGGCAGGATGATGGCTCTGTCAAGGCCATGCACAATGTCTGTTTGCACCGTGCGCGCAAGCTGCGGCTGGAAGACGGCACGGCGGATCGGTTTATCTGCCCGTTCCACGGCTTTGCCTGGGACAAGGATGGCAGTTTTCAGGGCACGCCCTGTGATTGGGATTTCGCGCATCTGGGCAAGGAAGAGATGAAATTGCCCGAGGCTGAAGTCGGCCAATGGGGCGGCTATATTTTCCTGCGCGAGGAAAAGGGCGGACCCAGCCTTGAAGAGTATCTGGCCCCGATCCCCGAATTTTTCAAACGCTGGCGGCACGAAGAATGCACCACGGTGATCTGGGTGGCCAAAGAGGTTCCGGCCAATTGGAAAGCAACGATGGAAGCGTTCATGGAGGCATGGCACACCATCATCACCCACCCGCAATTGCTGCCCTTCACCGGCGACTGCAATTCGGCCTATTGGACCTATGGCGACAATGTGAACGTCAATCTGGTGCCGTTCGGTATCCCGTCACCGCATGTCGATGCCAGTGGCAAACCCGAACAGTGGATCGTTGACGAATTCATCAAATATAATGGCCGATCGGCGGACAATTATGATGAAAGCCCGATGGCCGTAAAGGTGCCCGAAGGCACCACCGCACGCCTTGCCTTGGGCGCGGCCATGCGCAAGGCCTATGGCGAGGCGAGCGGCCATGATCTGGATCATGCGACCGATGCCGAATTGCTCGACGGGCTGGTCTATAATGTGTTCCCCAATTTTGCGCCCTGGGGCGGCTATATGCCCAATATCGTCTATCGCTGGCGGCCGGGAAAAACGCCTGACACCTGCCTGATGGAAGTGCGCATTCTGGCCCGCGTGAAGGAAGGTGAACCCATGCCGCGCGGCGTGGCGATGAAACTGCTTGGCCCGGATGAAAAATGGACGGCGGCGGCAGAGCTGGGCATTTTGGGCGACGTGTTTGAACAGGACATGGAAAACCTGCCGTTCGTTCAGGATGGCATGCATGCGTCGAAAACCCAGACCATCCAGCTGGGCAATTATCAGGAAATCCGCATCCGCCAGTTCCACCAAACGCTGGATAAATATCTGGGGTGATGATTGGAATTTGGCAAAACAATTGCCCATTTTCGTCATTGCGAGCGTAGCGCGGCAATCCAGTATCGCACCGATGTAACAACTGGATTGCCGCGTCGCTTCGCGCCTCGCAATGACGACGAAAACAAAAATCGCCTTTAGGAGAGCAACATGACCGAAGACGCCCATCCGCCCCGGATCAATTGCGTGCTGATATGCGGCGGTGTGTGGCATGATATGGACTTCGCCCGGCTCGAACTGCTCAAGCTGCTGGCCGAAGATCAATCGGTGCGCACCCGCGTGTTTGAGGATTATGAAAATATCGACGCGATCAAGGCCG
>JBGSTI010000225.1:0-4706 GCA_041736605.1 Sphingomonadaceae bacterium | reverse complement strand
CGCTGGCACAAGATGCAGGGGCTGAGCAAGCGGATCAAGATACCGGCGGCATTGCTGAAATCGTTGTAACGGCGCAGAAACGATCGGAAAGTGCGCAAGACGTGCCGATTGCCATTTCCGTATTTTCTGGCGACACGCTGGCCGAACGCGCTGTCACCAATGTCAGCCAATTGACCGCCGTCGCCCCTAACGTCAATTTTGACAATGGCGTGGCCTTCACGGGCTCCACCGCCGTGCTTGCGGCTTCGATCCGCGGTATCGGATCCAGCGATTTCGCATTCAACATCGATCCCGGTGTGGGCGTCTATGTGGATGGCATTTACCTCGCTCGCTCGGTCGGCGCAAACCAGGATTTGCTGGATACGGGCCGGATCGAAGTTCTGAAGGGTCCGCAAGGCACGCTTTTCGGACGCAATACCATCGGTGGTGCGGTGTCGATCGTCACGCGCGATCCCGCCGAGGATTTTCAGGCGCGTGGTGACGTGACTTTTGGTCGCTTCAACATGTTTGAAGCGCGGGGGGCAGTTGATATCCCGCTGAGCGATAACCTAACGTCGCTCATGACTTTCAGCGTCCGCAACGGCGGGGCCTATGCCAAGCGCATCCCATTTCCGAGTGCGTTGACGGCTAATTCGACGCCGTTCACGGCCCTGCCATCGGTTGGCTATGAAGCGCCCTCACGCGAGGGAAGCAGTGAAAATGCCTCGATCCGAGGCAAGATCAAATATGATGGCGGCGACCTGCGGATCACGCTGAGCGGGGATTACCAGCATTCAACCGGCAATTCGCCGCACTCTCTGCTGGGTGTGCTGGGCGATCCGGCAGTCACGGGAAGCCCCAATTTCACCTTCCTGTACAACACGTGCCGCGCCGCGCCCACTGCCGTTCTTGGCTCTCTGGGTCTATTGAACTATTGCTCCACCTTTGGGACGCAACTGCCCTCGATCCGCCGTGACGAGGTCACATCTATCAATCGTGTGAGCTATACGCCGGGCGTGAATACAGGAGCTGATCCTGCCAAGCATGAATTGCTGTTCACCGATCAATTTATCACGGGTGATCCCGACACGAGCTATTCAACGGGCAACAATTTTTCCAGGCTGACAAACTATAGCACAACGCTGAATGCCGAGCTTGATCTGACCCCTGATATCATGCTGAAATCCATCAGTGGATATCGGCACAGCAGCTGGAAATCCGGCCTGGATATGGACTCGTCGCCGCTGAACATCATTCATGCCAGTTTTGATCAGCGCCAGCGTCAATTCAGTCAGGAATTCCAGTTGGTGGGCAGCGCCATGGATGAAAAGCTGAATTTTGTCCTGGGCGCCTATTTCTTCAACGAAAAGGGATACCTGCTCGATCTGGTGTCATTTGCACAAGGTGCGGTGCAAATTGATGGGCCGAACTGGTTCAAAACGACCAATTATGCCACGTTCGCGCAGATCGATTACAAGTTGAACGATCTCATCAGCTTCACTCTGGGGGCCCGCTACACGACCGAGAAAAAGTCGTTCGAAGGCGGTCAACAGGAAGTGAACGGCGTTTTCTATAAGCTGGTCGGCTCTGCTGCGTTCGCCGGAACGCCGCTGGGAGACATTGCCCTTAACAACATCTGTGCCGACACAGCGGGCAATGTCTATCCCAATGCACCGCTGCTGGGCGGCGCTACTTGCCAACAGGTGCTAGGCTATCCGACGGTCAACAACACCAACCCGCTGCGCGTCTATGCACCGGGCATCAACAATAAGAAATTTAACAATTTCTCGCCCAAATTCGGCATCCAGTTGCGGCCGACAGACGATGTCATGGTATATGGCTCTTATGCTGCGGGCTATAAAACCGGCGGTTGGACAACGCGCTTCACCACGCCCCAAACCAGCGTGTCTGGCTTTAATCCTGAAAAGGCAAAGACGTTTGAAGTGGGCCTGAAATCGACCTTGCTCGACCGCCGTTTGCAATTCAACCTCTCGGCCTTCACGACTGAATATAGCGGCATCCAGCTCAACTATCAGGTTGGCACCTCGCCCACGATTGCCAATGTGGGTGATGCGCGGATCAAGGGTGTTGAAGTGGAAGTGATTGCAAAGCCGTTGTCGGTGCTGACCATCAACAGCTCGGTGGGTTATACCGACTCGCGCTATACCAATCTCGACCCCGCAGTACAGGTGACCAGCGCCGCCAACAGCTTCCAGCTGGGCGCCAGCGTGGGCGGTGATCTGCCAAAGACGCCGCACTGGAAGTTCAACCTTTCCCCGCGTGTCGATCTGCCGATCGGTAATGCTGGTGCTGAACTGTCGCTGCTGGCCGATTTCACCTATACTTCGAAACAGCGGAACAATGTGGAAGGCACTATCCTTCTCAACCGCCCGTCAACGTCAATCGTCAATGCCAGCATCATCTACAAGGCACCGGATGATCGCTATACCCTGACTTTGGGCGGCACCAACCTGACCGACAAACGCTATGTCACCTCGGGCTCTTCCATCCCGGCGTCGGGCGTGATTGATGGCACCTATAGCCGCCCGCGCGAATGGTATGCGCGCGTCGGCTTCCAATTCTGAAGAACCGCTTATCGGGTTGCAGGAAGGGTTGCAGTGCGAAAGCAGTGCAACCCTTTTCCGTTTCCGCTATGCCCGCGCAAAAGCCGGAAACTATCCGGCATACATGATAGGGAGGGGAGCGCCGTGGACGAGCACAGCCTGATCGAACGGTTCGATCTCCAGGGGCAGCTTCAATTCGCGCCCGCCAAGGGGCAGATCTGGATCGATCAATCCCGCATGGTGATGTTCCACGTAAAAGGATTGGCCAAGCTCCGCCGCGAAATGGTGGAGCAATTGGGGCTAAGCCGTGCACGCAGCATGTTTTGGCGCATGGGGTTTGAATGCGGACGGCAGGATGCAAAACTTGCCGCCAAGCATATCGGCCATGCGGATGATTACGCGGTGTTCTGCATCGGCCCCGCCCTCCACGCGCTGGAGGGCGTCACGCAGGCGCATATTGTGGAAGCCGATATTGACTGGGAAAAGGGCAGTTTTGACGGCTTCGTTCACTGGGTTTCCAGTTGGGAAGCACAGGCCCATATCGATGAGAATTTGCCAGTTGATGATGCCTATCCCGGCGCTTGCTGGGCCGCGACCGGCTATGCCTCTGGTTACGTCACCGAATTTTTCAAACGATTGGTGATATTTCAGGAAACCCAGTGCGCTTGCAGCGGGCACGCGCATTGCGTCGCGGTGGGAAAGCCTGCTGACGCCTGGGAAGATCGGGCGTTTGTCGATGCGCTTTGGAATGAAAGTGACGATAGCGGGCAATTCGAAATTGAAGAAGAGTTGCGCAGACTGCGCAAGGACAGCGTCACGCAAGAGACCTCGGCCGCCTTCACGAAGCCAGAAAATATCGTTGGAACATCCGCCCCGTTTGTGGCTGCATTCGATCTGTTGGGCAAGGCGGCGGGCGGCGGCATCAATGTGCTGCTGCTCGGAGAAACCGGTGTTGGCAAAGAAGTGTTTGCCAATTGGCTGCATGAACATTCCAAGCAAGCACAAGGCCCGTTTGTTGCCGTGAATTGCTCAGCGATTCCGGCAGAACTGGTGGAGGCTGAACTCTTTGGTGTGCGGCGCGGGGCCTTTACTGGCGCTGTCGAGACGCGGCAGGGTCGCTTTGAGCGCGCCGATGGCGGGACATTGTTTCTGGATGAAGTGGGCGATTTGCCGTTGGCCGTGCAGGCCAAACTGCTGCGCGTGCTCCAGACAGGGGAAGTCGAGCGGCTGGGCGATGACAAGCCGATGAAGGTCAATGTCCGGCTTATTTCGGCGACCAATGTCGATCTGGCCGAGGCGATTCGCGATGGCCGCTTCCGGTCCGATTTATATTACCGGCTGGCGACCTATCCCATAACCATCCCGGCATTGCGCGAACGCCCCGGCGACGTCAGCCTGCTTGTGCACGCGATGCTGCTTCGCTTTGCACCGCTTTATGGCAAGCACGTGGCTGGCCTGACCGAGCGCGCGCGCCACGCACTGGAATCTTACACCTGGCCCGGCAATGTGCGCGAACTGGAAAATTTCATCGAGCGGGCCGTGCTGCTGGTACCCGATGGCGCTGAAATCGGCATAGATCATCTTCCTGATGTTCTCGCAGCCATTGCGGCCAGTGAGGTAGAAAGCCGCCCCGCCGGGAAGAGTGGCTGCGGGGAAGATCGAAAGCTGCAAATCGCCCATGAACTGCTTGCCTTGGGTGTTGATCTTGAAGTGCAAGAGGCGATGCTGGTGGAACTCGCTATCGCGAAAGCAGGGGGAAATGTGTCGGCAGCGGCCAAGCTTTTGAACCTCACCCGGCGGCAATTGGCGTATCGCATGCAAAAGCTAGGCTTGGCTCCGGAAGGCCTTTCTCACACCCCCGCGTGACAATTACGTAAGCCGCCCGCTTGGCCTGAACAAAATTGTCAATTCCGGTAGTGATTGCGGCATTTTATACCGCGTATTTCCGCGTTTTTCGACTCCTCTAAATTGGCACGATCTTTGCTATTTAAACACCGTCGGCATTGACGCGCCTCAGAGCACGCTTTGCCACAGAAATAGGAGAGGGAAACAGATGGCAATCGAAGGAGTCATGCGTCCAGGTCACGCGCAAATCCGCGTATTGGAACTCGACAAGGCCGTTCATTTTTATCGCGATGTCTTGGGATTAGTCGAAACCGGGCG
>JBGSTI010000484.1:0-9012 GCA_041736605.1 Sphingomonadaceae bacterium | reverse complement strand
ACGATGGAGGATCTGGGCCTGTCTGCTGAAGGGCGCGCGATTCATGACGTGCTGGATGGCCGTTATGATCGCGGCGGAGCAGTGCCGTGCCAGATCGATGGAGGCCTCAAATGCTTTGGCCATCCGGTGGGCGCGTCGGGACTGCGCATGGCCTATGAGGTCTATAATCAGTTGGGCGGACGCGCTGGCAGCCGCCAGCTTGCTAATGTCGATTTCGGACTAACCCACAATCTGGGCGGCCAACCGGCGAACAGCGTGGCCGCCGTCTCCATTCTGGGACGATTGAATTAAGGAGCATCGGCATGGCCGGACTGTATTTTGAAGAATTTTCCGTGGGGCAGGAATTTGCCCATGAAATCCGTCGCACGGTGACGGATATGGACAATATGTTGTTTTCGTCGCTGACCTATAATCCGGCGGCGATCCATATCGATCATGATTATGCGTCGCGCACCGAATTCGGCAAACCGCTGATGAACTCAATCTTCACGCTGGGCCTGGTCATCGGCCTGTCGGTGCAAGATACGACATTGGGCACCACCATCGCCAATCTGGGGATGACCGACACAACCTTTCCCAAGCCGGTGTTCGCAGGCGATACCATCCGCGCCGTCACGAAAGTGCTGGAACTGCGCGACAGCAAATCCCGGCCCAGCCAAGGCATTATCACGTTCGAACATCTGGGCCTGAACCAGCGCGACGAGATTATCTGCCGCACCGTGCGCGGCGCTTTGATGATGCGAAAGCCCGCCTGATGCGCCTGCGATCCCTGCTATTCGTCCCCGGCGACAGCGAGAAAAAATTCGCCAAAGCCAGTGGCATTGGTGCCGACGCGCTGATCCTTGATCTGGAAGATTCAGTTGCGCCCGACCAAAAGCCTTTGGCGCGCGCAATGGTGTCTGGCTTGCTGGATGCAAACGAAGAGCGACGCTGGTCGTTCTTCGTGCGCCCCAATCCGCTCGACAGCGGCATGGTCGAGGATGATCTGGCGGCGGTAGTCAAACCCGGCCTCGATGGCCTGTTGATCCCCAAGGCCAATGGAGCAGCTGATATTGCCCGGATCGGTGCCATGCTCGACCGGCTTGAGGCTGCTGCTGGCATGGCGCTGGGCACGGTGAAAATCGCCGTTGTGGCCACCGAAACCCCGCTGGCGATGTTCAATCTGGGCAGCTATACGCCCGCCCATCCCCGCCTCGTCGGCCTGACCTGGGGCGCAGAGGATCTCGCCGCTGCGATTGGTGCGACGGACAATAAAGAGGCGGACGGAAACTGGACGGCGCCCTATCAGATGGCGCGCAACCTGTGCCTGTTTGCCGCCGCATCGGCCGAAGTGCTGCCCATCGATACGCTTTACGCCAATTTCCGTGACCCGGAAGGGCTGGAGGCCGATTGCCGCCGCGCCCGCCGCGATGGCTTTTTGGGCCGCATTGCCATCCATCCCGATCAGGTGGCGATCATCAATCGCTGTTTCACCCCGTCAGACGCCGAAATCGCCTTTGCCCGCCGCATCGTCGATGCCTTTGCCGCAAACCCGCAAGCAGGCACGCTGGGCATTGATGGCAAGATGGTGGACATCCCGCATTTGAAGGCCGCGCAAAAGACGCTGGCCGCATTGGAGAACTGAACTATGTCAACACCCCGTCCGCTTCCCACCGAAGATGATCTGGCCACCATCCGCGAGGGCGTTCGCGCCGTTTGCTCGCAATTTGGCGACGATTATTGGCTCGCCCGTGATGATGATGGCAAATTCCCGCGCGAATTTCACAGGGCGATGGCCGATGGCGGCTGGCTGGGCATCACCATGCCAGAGGAGTTTGGCGGTTCGGGCCTGGGCGTCACCGAAGCGATGACGATGATGAACGAAGTGGCGGCCTGTGGCGGCGGCTTTGCGGCGGCATCGACCATCCATATCAACCTGTTTGGCCCGCATCCGATCGTGGTCAAGGGCACCGATGAACAAAAGGCCCGCTGGGTGCCGCGTCTGGTATCGGGCGAGGATCAATGCTGTTTCGGCTTTACCGAGCCTGACGCCGGCCTCAACACCACGCGCATCAAGACCTTCGCCGAAAAGGTGCCGGGCGGTTATGTGGTTCACGGGCAAAAGGTGTGGACGTCAACTGCGCAGGTCGCGAACAAGATCATGCTGCTGACGCGCACGACCAAGTTCGAGGATTGCGACAAGCCCACCGATGGCATCACCATTTTCTATACCGATCTGGATCGCAGCAAGATCGATGTGCACCTGATCCCCAAAATGGGGCGCAAGGCGGTGGATTCCAACGCGATTTTTATCGACGGGCTGTTCATTCCAGAGGAAGACCGGATCGGCGAAGAGGGCAAGGGCTTTGGCTATATCCTGCACAGCCTCAATCCCGAACGCATCCTGATCGGCGCAGAAGCCATTGGCATTGGCCGCGATGCACTGCGTCGAGCCACGCAATACGCCAAGGACCGCGTCGTGTTTGATCGCCCCATCGGCCAGAACCAAGGCATCCAGTATCCACTCGCCGAAAAGTGGATGTATCTCGAATCCGCATGGCTGATGTGTGAAAAGGCGGCGCGGCTTTATGATCAGGGTCTGCCTTGCGGCGCTGAATCCAATGCCGCAAAATTCCTCGCCGCGCGCGCCTGTCACGACGCCGCCTGGCAAGCGGTCGCGACGCATGGCGGCTTTGGTTATGCCAAGGAATATCATGTCGAGCGGCTCTATCGCGAAAGCGCCCTCACCCGCCTTGCCCCCATTACTGAGCAGCTGATCATGAGCTTTATTGCCGAAAAGGTGCTGGGCCTGCCGAAGAGCTATTGAAATAGAACAATGCCGTCATTGCGAGTAGCAAAGCGACGAAGCAAACCAGAGGTTCCAACGCTGGATTGCCGCGCTTCGCTCGCAATGACAAAAAATGGAGAGAAAAATGGGAATGATGGACGGAAAGGTCGCCCTCGTCACGGGCGCTGGACGCGGCGTTGGGCGCGGGATTGCGCTGGAAATGGCCAAGGCGGGTGCGGCGGTTGTGGTCAATGATCTGGGCGTTTCCCTGAACGGTGAAGGCGGCGATGGCTCGCCTGCTGAGCAGGTGGTCGAAGAAATCAAGGCGATGGGCGGCAAGGCCGTGGCCAATCATGATAGCGTTGCCGAATGGGACGGTGCCTGCGCCATGGTAAAGGCGGGCATTGATGCCTTTGGCCGTATCGATGCGGTGGTCAACAATGCCGGCAATCTGCGTGACATGTATTTCCACAAAATGGGGCCGGATGATTTTGACGCCGTGCTGGCCGTGCACCTGAAGGGCAGCTTCAACACCAGCCGCGCCGCAGCGCCCTTTTTCAAGGAACAGGGGTCGGGCGCCTATGTGCACATGACATCGACCAGCGGCCTGATCGGCAATTTCGGCCAAGCCAATTATGCGGCGGCCAAGCTGGGCATTGTTGGCCTGTCCAAATCCATTGCGCTCGACATGCAGCGTTTTGGCGTGCGGTCCAATGCGGTCGCGCCCTTTGCGTGGACGCGGATGATTGATTCCATCCCCACCGATACGCCCGAACAGCAAAAGCGCGTCGATGGCCTGAAAAAACTGGATGCCAACAAAATCGCGCCCTTTATCGTCGCCCTCACCAGCGATCAGGGCGCGAATGTCACGGGCCAGATTTTTGGCGTGCGCAATAACGAGATTTTCCTGTTTTCGCAGCCCCGCCCCATCCGCACCGCGCATACATCCGATGGCTGGACGCCCGAAACCGTGGCCGAGCGCGTGTTCGACCAATTCGCCAATGATTTCTATCCGCTGCACCGGTCAGCCGATATCTTTTCGTGGGATCCCGCATGACCCTCGCATCAGACCTGAAAGCCAAATTGCGCCTGCCTGTCATGGCCGGGCCTATGTTCATTGCCTCCACCGCCGATCTGGTGATTGCCCAGTGCAAGGCCGGGATCATCGGCTCGATGCCCGCGCTCAACCCGCGCAGCACAGCGGAACTGGACGCCGATATTACGCGGATCAGGGCCGCAGTGGGCGATGCGCCCTATGCGATCAATCTTGTCGCCCATGCCAGCAACTCACGGCTAGAGGCTGATCTTGAAGTGGTGCTGCGTCATAAGGTGCCGATTGTGGTGCTCGCACTGGCTGCCAACCCGGCATTGGTGCGACAATTGCAGGCAAATGGCAGCCTGGTATTTCAGGACGTGATCAAAAATCGCCATGCCCAGAAATGCGCGGAAATGGGCGTTGATGGCATCATCGCGGTTGGCGCGGGCGCGGGCGGGCATACTGGCGATCAATCGCCGTTCGCGCTGGTTCAGGAAATCCGCGAATGGTGGGATGGGCTGTTGTTGCTGTCTGGCTGTATCGCCAACGGCCGTTCGGTGCTGGCCGCGGAAGTGCTGGGCGCTGATCTGGCCTATGTCGGCTCACCTTTCCTCGCCTCGACCGAAGCCAATACGCAAGCTGGCTTTCGCGATATGATCGTGAATGGCAGTGCGGCGGACATCGTGACGACCAACTGTTTCACCGGTGTAGACGCCAATTTCCTCAAGCCCTCGCTGCTGGAGCATGGCCTAGATCCGGCAAACCTCAAGCGCGCCGAGGGCAAGGGCATCAACATCGACGGCGGCGGCGAAAATGCCAAGGCGTGGAAGGAAATCTGGAGCGCAGGCCAGGGCATTGCTGCGGTGAAACGCAGCGAACCGGCGGGCGACTGGATAGACTGGCTAGCGGCGGATTATGCCGCTGCACGGTCACGCATGGGCATGAATTAGGGGGGAGAGAGACATGAATATACGGCACGCACTTTATTGCATTCTGGCATTTACCGGCCTTGTCTGGTGCTGGTATCACGGCATCGCGTGGATTGCGGGCGGCGGCAACCTGCTCAACCTGCCCAGCTTTTTCATCGATTCCTATAAATCCGGCAGCGCCGCGGCGTTCCTGACCATCGATATCGCGATTGTCTGGGCCACCTATCTGATCTGGGTAGTAGGCGATGCCAGGAAAATCGGCTTGGGCGCTGGTAAAGGCTGGCTGTTTTTTGGGCTGTCGTTCCTTGGCACCTGCTTTGCATTTCCGCTCTATCTGGTGCTGCGCGAACGGCACCTCGCCGGAAAAGTAGCATAAATCCGATCAGGGATGGCGCGGATAATCAAGATATCCGCGCGCATCACCCACATAGGCAAAATCGAAATTCGCGTCGGCCAGCGGCAGGCCCTCGCGCATGCGCCGAACCAGATCGGGGTTGGCGATATAGGGACGCCCGAACGAAATGGCATCCGCCTGACTCCCTGCGATGAATTCTGCGGCTGTGCGGGCATCAAAGCTGCCATTCTGGATCACCGCGCCATGATAGGCCGCCCGCAGATTGACCATCACCGGATGCTCCGGCTTTTCCATAAAACCTGAGGCTATCGGCTCAATCAGGTGGATATAGGCCAATCCTGCCGCGCCTGCGATCCGCCCGATTTCAGCAGCCAGCTCGCCCGGATTGTCATCGCCCATGCCCTTGCGCGCGCTGGTCGGGCTGACGCGCAGGCCGATCCTGTCTGCCGGAACCTCTTGGCCCACGGCCGCGATGATTTCGGCCAGAAAACGGCACCGATTGGCCGTGCTGCCGCCATAGTCATCACTGCGCTGATTGGTTTTCGATTGCAGAAACTGATCGATGATATAGCCATTGGCACCATGAATTTCGACGCCATCAAACCCGGCGCGCATGGCATTGGCCGCGCCCCGGCGATAGGCGGCAATCACGGCATCAATATCAGCCTGCGTCATTTCGCGCGGCACAACATAGGGCTTCATCGGCAGCATCAGACTGTCATCACTTGGGCCACGCGGGGCAAAGGTTTCGCCCTCGCCCGCGATTGCCGATGGACCAATGGGCAGTGCGCCATCCAAATAATCGGGCAGCACCAGCCGCCCCATATGCCAAAGCTGGGCCACCATGCGCCCGCCAGCATAATGAACGGCGTCGGTCACCTGCCGCCAGCAAGCGACCATCGCATCGTTCCAGATGCCCGGCGCGCGATACCAACCCATGCCCTGCGGATCCACCGCCGTGGCTTCTGATACAATCAGCCCGCAATCGGCGCGCGCGGCATAATAATCCGCCATCATCGCTGTCGGCACATGATCCACCGTGGCCCGCGCGCGGGTCAAAGGCGCCATGATCACGCGATTGGGCAGATTGAGCGCGCCCAGCGTAACGGGCGTAAACAGGGCAGAATGGGTCATCAGGCGACCGCCCTGCCCTCATTGCCCCAATAGCGGGCGCGCAGATCCTTTTTCGATACTTTGCCCGATGGCACCAGCGGGAAACTTTCGACAAAATCCACGCTCTTGGGCACTTTATAGGCGGCCAAACGCTCACGGCACCAGCCCAGCAATTCATCAGGCTCTACCGTTTCCCGCGCGATAATCATCGCCTTTACCGCCTCGCCCCAGCGCGGATCAGGCACGCCGATCACTGCCACGCCCGCCACCTTGGGATGGGTGGACAGCACATTTTCGACCTCTGCCGAATAGATATTTTCGCCGCCAGACACGATCATGTCCTTGGCGCGATCAACGATATAATACAGGCCCTCGGCATCGCGCCGGGCAATGTCGCCGCTGCGATACCAGCCGTCTTGCAGCACGCTGGCAGTGGTTTCGGGCTGCTGCCAATAGCCCTTGGTAATGGCAGGCTGGTGGATCATCAATTCGCCCGGCTCGCCATCGGCCACATCATGGCCATCGCCATCGACGATACGAAATTCCACCAAGGGCAGAGGACGGCCACAGCTTTGTAACTTGCCCTCATTCTCCAGATCATGCTCATCCGGGCGCAGGATTGACGACGCGCCCCCTGCCTCGGTCGAGCCATAAAATTGCATGAACTGACCTGGCATCGTGGCAATGGCCCGCTTGATCAACCCTAGCGAAATCGCCGATCCGGCATAGAGCGTCA
Source organism: Sphingomonadaceae bacterium (assembly GCA_041736605.1). Taxonomy (GTDB): domain Bacteria; phylum Pseudomonadota; class Alphaproteobacteria; order Sphingomonadales; family Sphingomonadaceae; genus JBGSTI01. The sequence goes on along the minus strand of JBGSTI010000484.1, from coordinate 2,076 downwards.
GGCGCAGAGAAGAAAAATCGGCTGTTGCCGCATCGGGATGATCCAGCAGCATTTGCAGCATCGTCGGCGTCAGCGTCAGCAAGGTGGGATGCAGCGCGGTCATGGTTTTGAGCACCAATGCCGGATCAAATTGCCGGACAATGGTGATCGACACGCCATTATACAGGCATTGCAATGTGATCCCCAGATGCAGCAGATGGAAATTGGGCAGCGCGTTGATGAAACTGTCATCGCGTTCCCAATGATAGGCAGGCTCAAGATGCTCGGAAAGGCGCATCATATTGGTGCCGCGATGCGCCAGCATGACGCCCTTGGGCCGCCCGGTGGTGCCAGAGGTATAAAGCTGAAACGCCGTGTCATCCTCTGATACCGCGATATCAGGGCGGGTGTCAGGCTGCGACCCAATCATGCCTTCAAACGTGTCTGTTTCATCAATCCACAATGCGCGCGGCGGAGCCTCCATCAACGCGGTGGCCGCAGCCCAAAGCGGCTCTTGCTCACGCTCAACGATAACCAATTGCGCGCCACTATCGCCAATTTGCTCGGCCAGTTCGGGGGCCGCCAGCCGCCAATTCAGCACCACCAGCCCAGCACGAGTGCGCGCGCAACCAAACAGAGCAATATAGAAATCAAGGCTGTTCTTGCCCATGAAGCCGATCAACGGATCGCTTTGCGCGCCCTGCCCCAAAAGGAAATGGGCGGCACGATTGGCAAGGCCATCAAACTGAGCAAAGCTGACGGTGCGATCCAGCGTCTTGAACGCGGTACGATCCGCATCATGCCGCGCCCAATAGGATGGATAATCGCCCAACGTCCTGATTTCAGGATAGACCCACATGGTTCATGTCTCCTCATCCAGGGCCGAATTGCTTGCTTGCAACACCTTGCCCCTGTGCCTTGTTCTTGACCTGTTATCGGCCAATGAAAACCGGTTTACGTTTTTCGACAAAAGCCGTCAGGGCTTCGCGTGCATCTGCTGTTCCGGCACAGCGCGCCAGCGCCTGCGCCTCTAGCTCAAGCTGCGCTTCAAGCGGCTGGTCCTCCACGCTGGTAAACAATCGCCGCATTTCGCCAAAGGCCTTGGTCGGTCCGGCGGCCAATTGCCTGGCGATAGCCTCAGCCCGGGCCTGCACTTGATCGGCGGGGACCACTTCATCAACCAGCCCCACTGCCAGCGCCTGCGCTGCATCCAGCGTTTCGTTCAGCAACAGAAATTTGCGCGCGCGGGCAATGCCCATGCGGCGGGTATACATGACAGAACTGCCCGAATCATTGCTGAAACCTATGCCCGCAAAGGCCGACACAAAGCGTGCATTTTCGGCTGCCACCACGATGTCAGCTCCGGCGATCACGCCTACCATGCCGCCCGCGCAGACGCCCTGAACCGCGGCGACAATAGGCGCGTCCATGCGCTGCATCCGCGCAAGGCCGGAATGGAGCGTCGCAGTCCACCGCTTGATATTCTTGGGCAGGCCATCAAGATCATCGATAAACGCGCTGATATCGCCGCCAAAGCTGAACGCCTTGCCCTCTGCCGAGAGCAGGACCGCGCGGACGCCGGGATCTTCGGATAGCAAAATGCCTGCCTCGCACATTTCCGCGCACAGCACCGCATCAATGGGATTGCCCTTGGCCGCATTGGTCAGGGTCAACCGCGCCAGGCCGTGATCAACGTTTAGAGACAGTTGCTGAAACGCCATCCTCAATCCTTCCTCATTTAGTAAAGAAGTTTATGAGTTTTCTATGCGCCTGTCAAACCTCTCGTGAATCAAACCTCGCGTGTCATCCAGGCCCACATGCGGTCAACAACCCCGCCAGCCCAAATCTGGCGCGCTGCGATTTCATCATCGGAGAGCACGCCTGTGCTCGCATCAAATCCCATCGCCCATACATCGCGCTCTACGCGGGCCGCATCTTCCAGAAACCAGCTCAGCGTTACCGCCTTTTCCAGCGTGTCGGCCACCACAATCGCGCCATTGCCGCGCATGATAATGGCATTGTGATTCCCCAGCGCCTCGGCCAACCGCGCCGCACTGGCATCATCGCGTAACAGTCGGGGATCATCCCACAAGGCCG
>JBGSTI010000477.1:0-6517 GCA_041736605.1 Sphingomonadaceae bacterium | reverse complement strand
GCCCCGCTCCGCGCGTCCATCCGCAAATCGATGTGCGCGCGGCGGGCGATCTGTTGCAACGCACCGGCTTTGCGATGCCGGTGGCCGATAGCGAAACACTGACCGTGCGCTTTGGCCATATGATGGGGCTGGTCCTTGATCTACGCGCCATGGGGCTAGGCAATATGCTGGCCGATCCGGGGCCGCCGCTGACCCGCGCTGGATTGATGCAGGCCATGGCGCATTTTGCCGACGCCGCTGATCCCGATGGCAAGACTGCGGAGAGCTTTGTGCTGGTGCATTTGAGTGGTTGGGCACCCTCGCCCACGCAAGCCAAACCGGCGCGGCGGGGCAGTGCAACGGCGTCGCTGGCGGCGGCTTTGAAGGGTGGGGTGAAGGAATAGGGGACTGGCCCACCCCCGACCCCTCCCGCAAGCGGGAGGGGAGATTAGAATAGAAAGGGGCCGCAAGCGGGAGGGGAGAAGAGCCTGTTTGTACCCCGACGAAAGTCGGGGCCCAGTAAGAGCGTAGTGAACTAGCGTTGACCTTCGATCTGAGCCCCGGCTTTCCCCGGGGTACAGCCTAACTTAGATCACCGCGCGCCCAGATCACCCTTGCCCACGGTATTTCCCGCCATGTCCAGCATCCGGTCCAGGCTTTTCTTCGCGGCCAAGCGCATATCTTCTTCAATCTCGATCCGGGGCTCCAGATCGCGCAAGGCAATATACAGCTTTTCCAATGTGTTGAGCGCCATATAGGGGCAGATATTGCAGTTGCAGTTGCCGTCCGCCCCCGGTGCACCGATGAAGGTCTTGGTCGGTTCGGCCAGTTCCATCTGGTGCATGATATGCGGTTCGGTGGCGACGATCAGCGTGTCGCCTTCCATATCCTTGGCATATTGCAGGATGCCGCTGGTCGATCCCACATAATCGGCATGATCGATGATGTGCGACGGGCATTCGGGATGCGCCGCCACCGGCACGCCGGGATATTGCGCCTTCAGCTTGATCAGCTCGGTTTCGCTGAATGCCTCATGCACAATGCACACGCCCGGCCAAAGCAGCATGTCACGGCCCAGCTTGCGCGACAGATAACCACCCAGATGCTTGTCTGGTCCAAAGATGATTTTCTGCTCCAGCGGGATTTGCGCCAAAATCGTCTCGGCGCTGGACGAGGTGACGATGATGTCAGACAGCGCCTTAACCTCGGTCGAGCAGTTAATATAGGTCAGCGCGATATGATCGGGATGCGCCTCGCGGAACGCCTTGAACTTGTCAGGTGGGCAGGAATCTTCAAGGCTGCATCCGGCATCCAGATCGGGCAGAATCACGATCTTGTCTGGGCTTAAAATCTTCGCGGTATCGGCCATGAACTTGACCCCGCAAAACGCGATGACATCGGCATCGGTGGCGGCGGCCTTGCGCGACAATTCCAGACTGTCACCGACGAAATCGGCCAGATCCTGAATTTCGGGGCGCTGATAATAATGCGCCAGAATCACGGCATTGCGCTCTTTGCGCAGCCGGTCGATTTCCGCGCGCAAATCAAGGCCAGAGAGGTTTTCGGTCATCGCGGTCATCGGTATTGGCTCCCTGTACGAATTTTTTCCAAGCTCGTCATGCTGAACTTGTTTCAGCATCCATCCTGCGGCTCAGACCATAGGTCTATGGGGCGGGATGGACCCTGAAACAAGTTCAGGGTGACGAAGATTACAACGCGGATTTCAGATTACTGATCCTGCACATCCCCAAAACGCGCCACCACCTTGGCATCCATTCCCGACGCCTTTAGCGGCAAGGACAGCGTCGTTTCAATCGCACTTTTCGCCGCATTGCGCGCGAGGCGCAACGGCGTCGCCTCGCCTGCCTGCCGCACAATCTGCGCGCCTGCTGCCTTGCGGTTGGCCGTATCCAGCCGGTCCTCAGCCCCCGTCAGCGCCAGCACAATTTCGCCATCGCGATATTCGCGCGCTTGCCCAAAATCAAATTCCGGCCCGGCAAGGCGCACGGGCGGCAGATCGACGGTCAAGGTCTTGGTGGCTTCATCCCAGCGCAGATCATTCTTGGTCAGTCTGGCCAGATCGATTTCATAGCGCACCGTACCGGGTAGGATCAGCGTCTTTTGCGCGGTCAGCCCCAAAGTCGTCTCACGCGATGTCACCACCGCCACATAGCGCGCGGTGAAGGGCACCAGCACATTTTGTTCCTGCAAGCCAGCAAGGCTGGCGGCGACGATGGTTTCCGGTGTGTTGGCATCTGACCCACGCGGCCACAGATTCCATGCCATGATGGAAAGCGCCACGAACGCGCCGAACACCACAAAGGCACCGATCAGGCACCCTTTGCGCCGTTCGCCTGTATTCACACCAATTGCCACTTTGCCTCCATATCGCCAGCACCCTTGGGCCGTGCCACCATCGACCGGTTTTCCAGATCGATCAGATGCGCCAGCACCGAACGTCCGGCCGCGCCGTTCAATCGGGGATCAAGCCCCTTGTACATTTGCGGCACCATATCAACGATGGCGATGGGTTGCTGTTCCAACAGGCGTAAAATCTGTTTCTCGCGCTGGCGGCGATGCCCGATCATGCCGCGTACCAGTTGCTGGGGCTTGTCCACTGCGGGGCCATGTGCCGGATAGTAAACCCGGTCAGTGCGTTCATAAAGCCGCTGCATCGAGGCCAGATAGGCCGACATATCTCCATCGGGCGGCGAGATGACCGATGTTGACCAGCCCATCACATGATCGCCAGTGAACAGCGCACCGCTTTCCAGCAGCGCATAGCATAGGTGATTGCTGGTATGGCCCGGCGTCGCCACCGCCTCCAGCGTCCAGCCATCGCCAGACACTTGCTCGCCATCGGCCAGCACGCGGTGCGGCGCATAATCGGGATCGAACGCCGCATCGGCGCGCGGGCCATCATCCTTGAGCGACAAGGGCGCACAGCCGATGATCGGCGCACCCGTCGCCGCGCTCAATGGCGCTGCGGCGGGCGAATGATCGCGATGGGTGTGGGTGCACAGAATCGCGCTAAGCTTTGCCCCGTCCAGCGCGCGCAGGATTGCATCGACATGGCCGACGCCATTAATATCGGCATGGCCGGGATTAACGCCCCCCGCCGGGCCGGGATCAATCACCGCGCGATCACTGCCCGCACCAACAATCCAGGTCTGGGTGCCGGTATAAGTATAAGGTGACGGGTTCGGAGCCAGCACACGCGCGACCAGCGGTTCAACCCGCTCGACATCGCCTGCCTGAATTGTATCGGGCCATTCCATGGGGAACATGTGGCATTGATGCGCGGAAAGTTAAAGGGCGATGGTGCGTTAGTGACCATTTGACCGCATGGATGCAGCCGCCGCCAATTCACCCAACAGTCAGCCAAACACCCCTATCCGCGCCCGCTATCAACCGGAAATTTTGCGCCAAAGGCTCGTAAGGGGTTGCGCCGCCGTCGTTTAAGGGCAAGCACAAATTCATGGATGTCTATCTGCCCATCGCCAATCTGTCGGTGAACGGTCTGGTTATCATCGGGCTGGGCCTGGTGGTTGGCTTGTTGTCGGGCATGTTCGGTGTCGGCGGCGGATTTCTGACGACGCCTTTGCTGATCTTTTACGGCATCCCCCCCACTGTCGCCGCTGCTTCGGCCTCCACCCAAGTGACCGGTGCCAGCGTTTCGGGCGCACTCGCGCATTCGCAGCGCAAAGGGGTGGATGTGCAAATGGGCCTAGTGCTGGTTGTCGGCGGTATATTCGGCACGATGTTCGGCGCGCTGTTGTTCAACCTGCTCGCCCAATGGGGCCAGATCGATACCGTCATCAACATCCTGTATGTCGTGATGCTGGGCAGTATCGGCGGGCTGATGGCGCGCGAAAGCTTTGAGGCGGTGCGCGCCATGCGCACCGGTGTGCCAGTGAAGGCCAAGACGCGCCGTCACCATCCTTTGGTCGCCGCGCTGCCGATGCGCTGGCGCTTCTATCGCTCTGGCCTGTATATTTCGCCACTGGCCCCCTTGATCCTGGGTTTTGCCACGGGTGTGCTGACCATGCTGCTGGGCGTTGGCGGCGGCTTTATCATGGTACCTGCGATGCTCTATCTGCTGGGCATGGGTGCGCAGGTGGTGGTTGGGACATCGCTGTTTCAGATCCTGTTCGTCACCATGGCGTCGACGATGGTGCACGCCATGACCACCAAGGCCGTGGACATCGTACTGGCGGTGTTGTTACTTTTGGGTAGCGTTACCGGGGCACAGATCGGCGCGCGCTTTGCCCAGAAAATGCGGCCAGAATATCTGCGCCTCGCCCTATCGATCATCGTGCTGCTGGTGGCGCTGCGCATGGCCATTGGCCTCGGCTTTCGGCCCGATGAAATCTATACGGTGTCGGTGGAATGACGCGCTTGCAGACGTGGCTTCGCGGTGCGCTCGCCATCGCCGCTTTGGGCCTGCTGACCGGCGCTGGCGAACCTGTACTGGTGCCCGAAGTGTCGCAGGATCAGATCAACATTCAATATGGCTTTACCGGCGCGGAACTGCTGTTATTTGGCGCGATAGACGATCCCGCCCCCAGCGCGGTGGCGCGGCGCAGCGATATTGTGGTGGTGCTGAAAGGGCCGTCGCAATCTATCGTCGTGCGCGAGAAACAGCGGGTTCTGGGCATCTGGGTCAATGCCGATAGTGCCGAATACCGGTCCGCCCCCGGCTATTTCGCCGTCGCCTCATCGCGCCCGGTGAAAGACATTGTCGATGACAAGACGGCGGCGATTTACGAGCTTAGCCTCGATTATCTGCAACTCTCCCCCGTGGGCAATGTCGATCCCGATATGCAGCGCCGCTTTGCTGCGGGCCTTGTCGATCTCAACAGTCGTAATCTGCTCTATCTCGACAAACCGGGATCGGTGACGATCAGCCGCAACGTGCTCTATCAGGCCCGCCTGTCGATCCCGTCCAGTGTGCCAGAGGGCAATTACACCGCCGAAACCTTTCTGGTGCGCGACGGCAAAGTCCTCGCCGCCGCCGCGCGCGATATCCGCATCCGCAAACAGGGCTTTGAACGCTTTGTCGCGGTGTTCGCCGAATATCAGTCGTTCTGGTATGGCCTTCTGGCGGTGGCCGTATCGGTGTTTCTGGGTTGGGCCGCAGGAGCGATTTCGCGGCGGATTTGATACGCCCTCACTGCCCGATAATGAACATGTTCACCGTCACCCGCCCCTTGCGCGGATCGCTGCTCAATGCCGCCGGGTTCGGGATCACCCCGGAATGCAATTGCCGCCCGCGATAGAGGATCAGCCGGTCGGGCACGGCCTCAACTTCGTCGATCATCTCAAACCAATCGCTATCGCCATGGCAATATCGCGCCGGCGGCATGCCATAGGAACGTTCGTCCATGGCCAGCGCGTTGTTATAGGCATCCTCGCGTGGCAGGGTGACCGCCTCAAAGCCCGTCCGCCGGTGCCGGTAAAACGCCGTGCCGCCGCTCTCAGGGCCAAGCAAATAGTGCATCACCGCAATCACCTCGCCGCTGCCATGATCATAATGCGGGATGCGTTGCAGCGGGCTGAGCTGGCTTTCGTCAAAGGTAACAATCGAAAAGGTCGAGGCGTCCAACCGCACGCCTTTTTGAAAGCCGAACACCCGGTTCATGATCTGCATCATCAACCCGCGCCGCCGGTCCAGATAGCCAGGATCGGCCCAGGACCGAATGCCCGGATAGGCAGCGCCAGCATGCTGATAGGGCGCGGCATAGGCCTGTTCCAGCAGGTCACCCACCATGCAACTGAACCCGTCGATCACCACCAAAGGCTCGCCTTCGCGCCCCAAGGGCCGCACGCTGACTATAGGTTCTGGGAGCGTTAACATGGGAGCAGCGTCGCGCAATTTGGTCGAGCAGGCAAGCCAAAATCCTCCCCATCGACTTGCGATGGGGAGGATTGCGTAGCCAAATCCCATTGCCACCCTTTCCCCCATGCCCTATCACCTCTTCACCCCGGGGAGTCATGTGACTGAGAGGGGCTGGTAACGCAGCCCGACCCGCTGAACCTGATCCCGTTGATGCGGGCGGAGGGAGGGTGCGGTTGATTGAGCAGCGCGCCCCCTCTCCCTTATGGCATCAGCCCCTATTGAGGAGCGCATAGCATGGCAGACATTCCTTCCCGCATGGAAATCGGCGTCACCACCGGTCCCATTCGCGGCAGCCGCAAGGTGCATGTTGCCGCCAAATCGGGCAGCGGCATCCGCGTTGCCATGCGCGAGATTGATCTGGAACCATCCAGCGGCGAGCCGTCGATCCGCGTCTATGACACGTCCGGCCCCTATACTGATCCTGCCGCGCATATCGATATCTCTGCCGGCCTGCCCGCGCTGCGCCGCGAATGGATCATGGGTCGCGGCGATGTTGAGGCCTATGATGGCCGCGCGCTGAAGCCAGAGGATAATGGCCAGCTTGGCCCCGATCGTTCGGGCGGCGTTGCCCCTTTCCCCAATGTCGTTCAGCGCCCCTTGCGCGCCAAGCCCGGCATGAATGTGAGCCAGATGTATTAT
>JBGSTI010000432.1:0-1872 GCA_041736605.1 Sphingomonadaceae bacterium | reverse complement strand
CCGCCACGGCTTTCACCGCCACGCCCATCACCACGCCCATCACCACGACGGCCTTCGCCGCGCTGCAACTCGGCGCTGCCCGTGATGGTTTCAGCAACAGAAATATTGGGCTGGCTCGCAACTTCGGCGGCCTGGGCCATGGGAGCAAGGCTGGTGGCAGCCATCAGCCCGATCAGGATAGTGCGTATCATAAGGCAAACCCTTTTGAACAAATCGGAAGGGTCCGACCCTCGGCCTCCCATGACTTGTCTTATGTCAGGCACAGGCTGTCGGATTCGTGAACAAATCAATAATGTTCACGCAAGGCGCATTATTTATGAACGAACCTTACCAATCCCACCCGCATCCGTCATTCGACAGGCGCGCGTTCCAGCCATTCTTCCAGCCATTTGATGGTGTAATCGCCATCCAGAAATTCCGGATCGGTCAGCAATTTCTGGTGCAGCGGGATGGTGGTTTTGACGCCCTCGACCACCATTTCCTCCAGCGCCCGCTTCAACCGCATGATGCAGCCTTCGCGGGTGCGGCCATAGACGATCAGCTTGGCAATCATCGAATCGTAATAAGGCGGAATGCGATATCCGGCATAGAGCCCGGAATCGACGCGCACATGCATGCCGCCCGCCGGGTGATAGGCGGTGATCAGGCCGGGCGACGGCGCGAATGTGCGCGGGTCTTCGGCATTGATGCGGCATTCGATGGCATGGCCGGTAAAGCGCAGCTCGTCCTGGGTCACCGATAACGGCTTGCCATCGGCAATGCGGATCTGTTCGCGCACCAGATCAAGGCCGGTAATGGCTTCGGTCACCGGATGTTCCACCTGCAAACGGGTGTTCATTTCGATGAAATAGAACTCGCCATTTTCCCACAGGAACTCGATTGTGCCCGCACCGCGATAGCCCATATCGGCCATCGCCTTGGCCACGATGCCGCCCATGCGGTTACGCTCTTCGGTCGAAATCACCGGCGACGGCGCTTCTTCCAGCACCTTTTGGTGACGGCGTTGCAGCGAACAATCACGCTCACCCAGATGGATGGCCTTGCCATTGCCATCGCCGAAAATCTGAAATTCGATATGGCGTGGATTGCCCAGATATTTTTCAAGATAGACCGTGGCGTCGCCGAACGCGGCCTTGGCCTCGGTGCCGGCCTGCTGCATCTGGGTTTCCAGCTCGTCTTCGCTGTTGACCACTTTCATGCCGCGACCACCGCCGCCCGATGCGGCCTTGATGATCACCGGATAGCCAATCTCGCGCGCCAGCGCCTTGGCCTCGTCAACATCATCAATCGCGCCGTCGCTGCCCGGCACCAGCGGCAGGCCCAGCTTGCCCGCCGATCGCTTCGCCTCGACCTTGTCGCCCATGGTGCGGATATGCTCAGGCTTTGGTCCGATCCACGCGATGTTATGCGCCTCGACGATTTCGGCGAACTGGGCGTTTTCCGAAAGAAAACCATAGCCGGGATGGATGGCATCCGCGCCGCTGATTTCCGCCGCAGAGATAATCGCGGCTACATTCAGATAGCTGTCCTTGGCAGCGGGCGGGCCAATACAGATCGCCTGATCGGCCAACCGCACGTGCATGGCATCGGCATCCGCCGTGCTGTGAACGGCCACCGTCTTGATCCCCATTTCATGCGCCGCACGGTGGATGCGCAGCGCAATTTCGCCACGATTGGCGATCAGGATTTTCTCAATGGCCATGCGCGTTTACTCCACCACCACCAGCGGCTGATCAAATTCCACCGGCTGGGCGTTTTCGATCAGGATCGCAGTGACGCGGCCTGCGCGGGGTGCAGCGATGGTGTTCATTACCTTCATTGCTTCGATGATGACCAAAGTGTCGCCTTCCTTCACCGTCGATCCGACGCTGA